>CAYTLN010000004.1:0-58683 GCA_964438845.1 uncultured Gammaproteobacteria bacterium | reverse complement strand
AACCGGTGACCTTCTCCTTACCATGGAGATGCTCTACCAGCTGAGCTACAACGGCGTATCTGTCGTACCGGCTATAATTCGGCGATCCGTTCCTTGAACTGGCCGAGCTTTTGGTTTTCCGGGTTGACTGCTTCAAGGCGCTGATACGCATCAAGCGCCCCGATTTTGTCTTTCTTCATTATACTGACCTCGATGAGCCTGTCAAGGTAACGAGGGCTGTTTTCTTCTATTTTCAAGGCTCTTTTCAACTGGACGATCGCCTTGGATAAGTCGCCGGCTTCTTCATGGACCTGAGCCAACAGATAATGGGTCTGGGATATCTCGACATCCTTGGCAGAGGCATCAGCCTCAGCGCCTGATTTGCGCTTGAGCTCAAGGGCATGTTCGAGCGTCTGGCGGGCTTCGTTCAGATTCTGGTTGCGGAGATAGACTTCCCCGAGCTCGCGAAAAGCGGTGAAGTTGCGCGAATCAAGTCCGATGATCTCGATATATTTCTTTTCGGCAGCGTCAAAGAGCTCGTCCTTCGCCAGCGTCTCGGCTTCATGGAGCAAAACGTCTATGCGCTTGCCGATCTCTTCTCCGAGCAAGGCTTCCTTATTCGCCTGGGTGCGCTGCCAGGCATTGAGCTTGTCGTATGCCCAATCGAAACTGTTGCGCAAGAAACGCGAGAACGGCTTCAAGGCGCGTGCGAAAAATAGTCCCCAGTGGCTGAAACGGCGCTTCAATTGATTGGCGATGATCTGCTGTTTCAGCTGGTTATTCTTTTCCGTCTGGATCTCATCGACATCGATGTTGGCGAGCAGGCTGAACTTGCGCCCGACGATGACGAGGGCGATGACGAGACCGACTACGAAAATTGACCAACCGATAAGATAGCCCATGAGAAAAAACTAACTGGATGTATTATCTAAGATGGCGAGCAGCTGCCTGAGGAGACTGGCCGTCATAAATGACGGACGCAGCGGCGTTCGCTACGGCGATAGCTTCAGCCAGCGGACGCTGATGGAGATTACGGCCAAGGGCGGCACCGGCCGCACCCTGCTTTATGTGCGTATGGATAGAATCGATGAGCGTGTCAGCAGGAAGCTCACCTCCGCCGGCAAACAAGAGCCGGGTACCGGCAGCCGCCAGGATGATCTCGCGCATGCCGTCCGACGAAGGATTCGGCCGATTCACCTTTACGAAATCCGCTCCGAGGCTCGTACCGACATTTATGGCGCCTGCAATCAGATGAGCATCGAGCTTGTCTTCAATGGCGGCTCCTCGAGGATACATCCACAGTACGGCGACCAAGCCGAGCTGATGGGCCTGCCAGACCGCCTGGGCGGCTTCACGCAGCATCGCTGACTCGAACTTGCTGCCGACATACACGGTATAGCCGATAGCCGGGATTGTCAACTTTGAAGAATTCGCGAATTCAGCCACTTGCCGCACATCATACCACGCCCCGCTATACGGATCTTGGTCGGCGGTTTCGACCAAATTCGTCTTGGCATTGAGCTTGATCAGGTACGGGATTCGAGGATAGGCGGTCCCGTAGCGAGCCGCTAGGCCGAGCTGGGTAGCGAAGACGCCGATCCGCGAAGCTGAGGCGATGCGGAAAAGATGTTCGGGCGAAGCGTCATCGCCGCTGACTCCCGCCTTGAAGAAATCGTCATTCAAGTGCTCGACTCGCTGATCGCCGGCAAATAAAAGCAACCGTCCCGTATTCTTAGTAATAAGGCGGAGGTTCTTCAGATAGGTTGACCGCTTTGACGTCGGAACGTCGAGCGGAGCTTCGAAACGGCTGAGATTCATAGTCATCTTATTCTATCATGGTGCGCGCTAAGCGGTAAAACTCCCGTGCATTCAGGCTCGCGCTGCCGACGAGGAAGCCGTCGACCGAATCGATCTCGGCTAACTCCGGAGCAGTCTTTTCTGAGACGCTGCCGCCGTAGACGATCGCGCAGGCTTCGTCCGAAACAGCTCCGAGCTGGCGGCGCAGCAGGACGCGGATCATCTGATGGACGTATTCGACTTCATCAACTCCGGGAACTTCACCGGTCCCGATCGCCCAGACAGGTTCATAGGCGACGATCAGGTTGTTGCCATTGAGCTCGACGCCATCGAGCCCTTCCTCAAGCTGGCGGGAAAGCACGGCTTCGCGCTGGCCTTCATCGCGATCCTCGGCCGTTTCGCCGATGCAGAGGATCGGGCAGAGGGCGCTAGTCGCCAACGCCGCTTTGACTTTGCGGTTGATCATCCAATCCTCTTCTCCGAGATATTCCCGGCGTTCGCTGTGGCCGATGATGACATAGGCGGCACCGAGTTCTCTGACATCTGCCGGAGAGATTTCACCGGTATACGCGCCGCGTTCTTCCCAAAATGCATCCTGGGCACCGGTCGAAACAGGAGAATCATTCAGGATCTTAGCGACGAACGGCAGGCTTGAGAACGACGGGCAAGCCACGATCTCAGCCGGCGTTTCTTTGAAGACTTTCCGGTATTCTTCGGCCAAAGCGATGCTCTGGGCGATCGAAAGGTTCATTTTCCAGTTGGCGATGACGAATTTCATATTAGTTATTCCATTCATACGTAGTATACACCCATTTCACAAGTTTTTCAGTCTCGGCGAAACGGGCCGCTTCTGTCGGCGCGCCGAGAACGACAGTGATGACTTCCCGCCCGTCCTTTTCAAACCAGCCCGCGAAGCAGAAACCGGCTTCGGGAATATGGCCGGTCTTGCCACCGATCTGGCGGATGTTGAGCGGCAGGTTGCTGCTGAGAAGCTTATTCGTCGTCTCGACATTCTTCTCACGGCCGTCCGTCGTCGTGAAGGCATAGTTCTCCCGGGTCAGAGCCTCCCTGATATCCGACTGTTCTAAGGCTGCTTCCAAGAGACGCGTAACATCCCGAGCGGTCGAGCGGTTAGCGGGACTAAGTCCGGTCGGTTCGGCAAAAACGGTCGAACGCAGATGCATTTCAGCCGCCCGCTCGTTCATCCGGCCTACGAACGCCGCTTCGCTCATTCCGGAAGAACGAACTAAGCCGGCTATAGCGCTATTATCCGAGGCGATCAGTGCCGTTCGGAACAGGTCGCGTGTGGACACCTTGTCACCGGGGAAAAGAGTAATCACGCCGCCTTCGCGACGGTCAGACCGATGTACAGTATATGAACTATTCCAATCCGGATCAGTTTCGAGAAAGACGAGGGCAGTCATCAGTTTCGTCAAACTGGCGATCGGTCGCTGCTCAGATGCCGCTTCAGATAACAACCCATATCCGCTCTCACGGTCATAGGCGATTACCGCCGCCGAATCGATATCGGTTATCGTCGCTAACCGCCGCTCGGGGGCATCAACATGTCCCAGCCCGTCACTGTGGATTGAGACATGAGGCTGGCTGAGCAAATCGGACATTGAAAAAGCCGCCAAGAATGACGGCTGGAAAAGCCAGAAGGCAGCAAGTATCCCGAGAGCGGCAAGCAATATCGGCATATCAAGGGGCGGGTTGGTCTTCAAGCATACGCTCGAGACTGTCATGCTGGCGAAGCTTTTCGTATTCAGGCAATTTACTGATATCATCGACGCCCAGGAAACGGACGAAATCAAGCGTGACCGAATAATAGGTTTCGTTCTTCTTCTTATCGGCAGTCGCTTCGATCAAGCCGTGCAATAAGAGATTGCGCAAGATGAGCGCGCAATTGACGCCGCGGATGCGGTCGAGATCGAATTTCGTTATCGGCCCGCGATACGCGATGATCGTCAAGGCTTCGAGGCTCGGCTTTGAAAGCTCGCCCATCGTCTCGTCCTTGATGAATTCCTTTATCAAGCCGGCATATGAAGGCGCTGAGACCATCTGGTACGTCGTTCCCTGCTTGACTATATGGACGCCGCGCTGCTGCTGCTCGCAATCGGCAGCCAGCTCATCAAGAGCGGCCGTAATCGCGGCCTGGTCGGCTTTGACAAGCTCGGCCAGGTCCTTGAGCTTGAGCGGCTTGGCAGCGACGAAGAGCAGGGCTTCTAATTGCGGTTTCAATTCTTTCATAGGTTCATTATAGTTTGGCGATCTCGATTTCAGCAAACAGCTCATCCTGATCGGCAATGATATGGCGCTGTTTCATAAGTTCAAGCATCGCGAGAAAACTTACGACGACTTCGACCTTGTTGGTCGCGTGCTTGAGAATATCGCTGAAACGCGACTTGAGGCTCGTCAGGATGGTCTTATGGATAAGCGCGATCTTCTCTTCGATGCTGACAGCGGCCGCGATCGTCCCCTCTTCGAGCTTCTCGACCGCCGGCTTGATGCCATCGATGATCGACTTGAGGATATCGGCCAGCGTGCGCGGCGTCAGTCCGGGCGGCGGAGCGAAGATGCCGAGATTGGCAACCAGAGCTTTCCGGTTGAATTCGCGGGTAAACATGAACTTCTTGCCGGCGACCATCTTTTCTATCTTCTTGGTCGCTTCAAGGAATTCCTTGTACATGCGCAGCTGTTCTTCCAGATCCTCGATCGCCTCTTCTTCTTCCGGCAGCAAATACGGCAACAGCGCCTTGGCTTTGATAAGCAGGAGGCGGGATGCGACGACAAGAAAGTCAGCCATCGCTTCCGGATCAATCGTCATCGTCCGCAAATACGCGATGTACTGATCGGTCACCCTAGCAAGGCTGACTTGAGTGATATCAAGCTCATCCTTGTCAATCAGCTTGACGAGGAGGGCGAGCGGCCCTTCGAATTGTTCGAGCTTGATCGTTTCCATTATCTGGCCGGAGCAGGCTTCTGGGCGCCTTCGTTATAATTGACCGCTTTCTGCCTCAAGCACTGATAACCCGTAGCGTGCGGCCAGCGGTCGGAGTAAGAGTAATTAGGCGAATCAGCCGATTGGTCGCGGTTATCAGTCATGAAATCGCTGCACAGTTCATAGCTTGAATCATCGAGGCGCTTGTATTCATACGCTTTACCCGTTACCGGATCCTTCATGGCGCTGAAATTGATATACGTAGCGCTGTCCCGCAATTCATCGAGCTTGGCGGGCAACTTGCCTTTCTGAGTGTAAAAATTACTGATCGAACTGTCTATCTGGGAGAAATTATCAAGGATGGCGATATCGTGGCGGCGCGCACGAGCTTCAGCGGGCGTTTCCGCGAAGAAGAAAGCGGCCGCTAATGCCGCGACTGCGATGGCGAGTGCGGCGATCCAATAGACGCGGACGACGATATCATCTTTCTTGATCGAAGCGCGGCGGATGTCATAGAGATAATAGCCGAAGATGGATCCGGAAATGATCAATGCGGTAGCGGCTTTCAGGATGAATTTCGATGTCAGTTCGCCGTCAAGGAAGCTTCCGATCGTCATCATCAGCCAGACGATCGCTACGACCGACGAGACGAAGATGATGAAATATGTCAGCCAGCGGCGGATAGCCGATTCGCGGTCAAGTTCGCCGGATTCCAGGTTCTTTTCGATCTGCCGCATCGTCAGGAAATAGAGCGGGATCGAGATGATCAGGGCGGAAATCGCGAACTTGAGCATGCTCGAATCAAAGCTGTTCGAATAGACGGTCACTTCCGGAATCAATTTGTTGATGATCTGGAAAGCGACTTGACCGGTGCCGAGGGCCATGAAGACCAAGGCGACCAGGGACAGCATGTAGAAGAACGCGAACTTGGCATTGTTCTTATGGTTTGACATATGCGTGATGCTTATTTTTTCTTAAAGGTAAGGCCGAGCTCATCGATCTGACCCTGGTCGACCGGACTCGGGCTGCCCATGAGCACGTCGCGTCCTTGCCCGTCCTTCGGGAAGGCGTACATGTCGCGGATCGATTCCCAGTCGTTCAAGACCATCAGGAGACGGTCGACGCCCGGAGCGTTTCCGGCATGCGGCGGAACGCCGTAGCGGAACGCGCGGATCAGCGCGCCGAAACGGCGTTCGACTTCGTCGGCCGGATAACCGGCTTTGGCAAAGACTTTTACGAGCAGTTCCGGATCATGGTTGCGGACACCGCCGCTTGAAATCTCAAAGCCGTTGAGGACGAGGTCATACTGGTAGGCAAGGATGTCGAGCGGATCTTTCGTATCGATGGCTTCATGGCCTCCCTGCGGCATCGAGAACGGGTTATGGCCGAAGTCGATCTTGTCCGGAGTGATATCGGAATAGTCATACATCGGGAAATCGACGATCCAGCACCAGGCGGCTTTTGACGAATCGAGTAAATTCAGACGGACAGCGCAGTCTTTCCGGACCGCCCCGAGGCTCTCGCAGACTTCCCGCCACGCTCCGGCGACAAGGACAAGGAGATCGTCAGGCTGCGCTTTGACTGTAGAGACAAGCGTCGCGATCGTATCATCGCTGATGAACTTCGAAAGGCTCGTCTTCGGAGTGCCGTTCTCATCGAGGCTGACCGTCGCGAAAGCGGCGATCTTCTTGCGCGATGCGATCTCTTTGAGCTCGTCGGTAACCTTGCGGCTGAAGGATCCCGCCTTCGGGATGCGAAGGGCGTGCACGACTCCCCCGCCGGCAATAGCATTGTCAAAATGTTCGAATCCGCTTGCCGTCAAAATCCCAGAGACATTGGTGATTTCTAGACTGTAGCGCAGATCAGGCTTATCCGAGCCGTAACGTTCCATAGCCTCGCGCCAGGCAAGCCGGCGGAAGCGGCCGTTCGGTTCGAGGCCGATCATCTCTTTGGAGCTGAATTTTTCCGTAATCTCTTTCATGACCGGCTCCATGATCTCAAAGATATCTTCCTGCCCGACAAAACTCATTTCCATGTCGAACTGGTAGAACTCGCCGTAATGGCGGTCATTGCGGGTATCCTCATCGCGGAAGCACGGCGCGATCTGGAAATACCGATCGACGCCGCCGACCATCAAGAGTTGTTTGAACTGCTGCGGAGCCTGCGGAAGCGCGTAGCATTCTCCGGGATAGAGCCGCGATGGGATCAAGAAGTCGCGCGCGCCTTCAGGCGAAGAATTCGCAAGAATAGGCGTCTGGATCTCGACGAAACCGCGGGCATGGAAATACTGGCGCAAGTGCGTGAACAGTTCGTCCTTAGTCTTGAGCATCTGTTGGAGCTTCGGACGGCGCAAGTCAAGGAAACGGTATTCGAGGCGAAGGCCTTCCTTAACGCTCGCCAGGACATCTTCATTATTGATTTCAAACGGCAGCGGCTCGGACTGGCTCAAGACATCAAGGCGGGTAACCTCGACCTCGATAGCGCCGGTCGTCAGGTTGCTGTTTACCATCGCCTCCGGCCGGCCTTTCACTATTCCCTCAACGCGAATCACCCACTCATTACGCAACTCGCTCGCTTGAACTTTTGAAGGGTCGATGTTCAGCTGCGTCAAACCGTAGCGATCGCGCAGATCGATAAAAAAGACGCCGCCGAGGTCTCGCCGAGTGTCTACCCAGCCAGTCAATGAAACGGTTTGTCCGAGATGGTCGCGGGTGAGTTCTCCGCAAGTATGGGTTCTAAGCATGTAATAAAATTAAAAATCAAAAAATAAATTGCAAATAGATCTTACATTGTAAACTTTTACTTTTGTTTTAGAACTTGTCTTTAAATTTTTATCTTTCCGTTACAGCTTCGATCCAATGGCCGGCGATCCGGCTGGCACGCTGGAGTTTTGAGCGCGGCCACGTCCGTTTCGCGGCTTCATAAAGCGGCATGTCGGAAAGCTTCGTTAAGAAAGAAATGATTTCCGCGTCGGCGGTCGGCGAGGCGTTGAAGCCGAAGCCGAGATGATGGAGCGCCTTGCAGAGGAAGAGCTGGCTTAGCCAGCGGTACCAGGCGGCTTCGGCGCTGACATGGTCGAGCAAGGCGAGGAAATCGGATAATAAATAAAAGAGCGTCTCATCGCTCACGCCTTCCTTGATCAGCTTGTTGAAACGGTTGAAGGCATAGCCGGCGGCTTCGAGCTTGTCGAAATCGGACTTGATGCCGAGGTAACAGTTGCGGCTCAGCGTGCCGCCCGCGTAGGCTTGGCGTCCGGAAATGACCATGACCTCCAGCAGGTTGAAGGGCTCGACATGTCCGGAAAGTTTGGAGGACAATTTTCGGGCGCCTTTGACAAGCAGGTCAAGCCGTCCGTAATCGAGGGTGTAAAGGCTGACGCGGCTGTCCGCTTCCTTGATCGGACGGCGGTTAAGCACGATCGCCTGGGTCGAATACGTCTGCGGCATCTATATATTATAGGCTATCAAAGTAGCTTTGCAAAATGACCATTGCGGCAATGGCGTCCCGATTTCCCTCTTTACGGGCGGCCGGGTCAAGGGAATCTGCAGCCTTGCTGGAAAGGCGTTCATCAACCAAGGATATCGGCAACGACAATTCCATCAGTTCTTCTATGAAGCGGCCGAACGGCTGATCTTCGTCAGGCTCGCGCCCGGCAAGGCTAAACGGCTGGCCTACGACCAAGCGCTCGATCTTTTCTTTCCGGCAGATCGATGTGATGTCATTGACTGAAGCGGCCGTGCCTAACGGCGACGCCAGTTTAGCGCCCGAATTGCCGATCGCCAAACCGATCCGCGCCGCTCCCCAGTCGATGCCCAAGCATTGTTCTTCCATATCAGCGGGCTTCAGTCATTATTTCGCAGCCGTCCTCGGTAATGAGGATCGTATGCTCGAAATGGGCGCTCAAGCTGCCGTCGGCAGTCGAATACGTAAAACCGTCGCCGGCTCCCCGGATGCCGTCGCCGTCGAGAGTCGCCATCGGTTCGACAGCGATGACCATCCCGGGCTCAAGCGCCAGGTCAGCGAACTCGCCTTTGCGGAAAGCATAGTTCGGCACCTGCGGTTCTTCATGGACATCCAGGCCGACGCCATGGCCCACCAGGTCGCGGATAATGCCGAGCTTGCGTCCTTTCAATACCTTTTCGATCGCCGTTCCGAGTTCAAGCAATGTTACGCCCGGCTTGATGATAGCGAGGCCGGCTTCAAGCGAAGCGCGCGTACCGTCGAGAAGACGCTGCGCTTCTTTTGAAATCGAGCCGATGCCGACGGTGGTCGCTGTGTCGGTATAATAGCCTTTTTCGCCGCGGACATACGGATATTCCATGCCGATATCGATGCTGACGATATCTCCCTCTTTGAAAGCGCGGGACGGGGTCGCCGGACCATGGACAATCTCATCATTGACTGAAACGCAGAGCGCCGTCGGGAACGGACGGGACTTCTTGCTCGGCCGATAGCCTTTGAATGCCGGGCGGCCGCCGCAATCTTCGATCATCGAAACGGCCATCTCTTCGAGTTCGAGCGAGGTCGTTCCCGGCCGGGCAGCGCGAGCCAGCTCCGCCAGAATATGGCCGAGCAGCCGTCCGCCTTCGCGGATCAGGTCTATTTCTTCTGTTGTCTTGATCAATCGGGTCATGGATACGCTGAGAATGATAAACGGACTATCTGGTCTTCTTCTTTTTCTTCTTGCTCGGCTCGACCCCGAATTTCTTGAGCCTGGCCCTCAGCTGCTTCTGGATGCCGGAGATGGACTGTTCGCCATCGATGATTATGACCGAACCGCGGCCGCTCGCCCGTTCGAGCAGGGGCGTCACCCAGGAATGATAATCGGCTAAACGGCGCCGGATAACGGACGGCTCATCGTCCGCGCGGCGGTAGATCGCCTTGCCGCAGAGATCGCACTTCCCTGCCTTGCGCGGCGGATTGTATTTTAAATGATATGAGGCGCCGCAGTCGCAGACACGGCGGCCGGACAAGCGGCGTAAGACCTCCTTATCTGAAACTTCAATCTCGATGAAGTACAGTCGGTCATCGCCATGAAGCAGCTTAAGCAGATGTTTAAACTGCTGTTCATTGCGCGGATAGCCGTCGAGCATGAAACCCTTCTGCGCATCGGAGCGGGCAAGGCGCGCCCAAAGGACATGGTCGATAAGCGTTTCCGAAACCAGCTTGCCGGAGCTCATCAGACGCTTGGCTTGGCGTCCGAGAACCGAACCGGTTTTCTGTTCACGACGCAATAATTCACCCGTCGATATCGACGGGAAATTCAGGGCATCGCCGAGCATGTCTGATTGGGTGCCTTTACCGGACCCGGGAGGTCCGAAAAAAACTAAGATTGTTCGCGTCATAATGATATATGTATATTGTCAGTATACCACAGAAGAAACAAAAAATCCTGCCGCTAAGCAGGATTTTTATAGGAAAAATATGGTTAATCCATCGAATATTCCCGCATCGACATCTGTGATTCGATCTGTTTGACCACGTCGATGACGACAGAAACGACGATGAGCAGGCTCGTTCCGCCGACCGCGAGGGAATCAATGCCGGTAAAGTATTTCATGACGAGAGGCAAGATGGCAATAATCGCGAGGAAGAGAGCGCCGATGAAGATGATCTTATGGGTAGTCTGTGCCAAATAATCGCTCGTGTGGCGGCCTGGACGGATACCTGGGATGAATCCGCCCTGTTTCTGCAGGTTCTCAGCAATCTGCGTCGGATGGAAAACGATTTCAGTGTAGAAATAGGTAAAGGCAAAGACAAGGATGAAGTACGAAATGCCGTACACAAACTGGTCCTGGAACACAGCGATGATCCACTGGGCCGCTTGAGCCAGCGTCGGGCTCGTCGCATTGACGAAGAACTGCGCCGCCATCGACGGGAACAGCAGGACGGAAATAGCGAAGATGATCGGGATGACACCGGCCATATTGACGCGTAACGGCAGATGGGTAGTCGAACCGCCGAACGTGCGATGACCGCGCATCTGGCGGGCATACTGGACCGGAACATTGCGTTGGCCTTCGTTTATCAGGACGACGCCGACGATCGTGACGATGACGATCACGAGGAAGCCGATAAGCAGGAAGAGCATCGACGGATCATAATTGACCATGAACTGCTGGATAGCGGTCGGCAAGCTTGCAACGATACCGGCGAAAATGAGCAACGAGATGCCGTTGCCGATCTTGCGTTCGCTGATCAGTTCTCCGATCCACATCAAGAGGATCGTCCCCGCTGTCGTCGTCGCGATGATGCTGACGTAATCGAAGGGAGACAAGGCACCGATGATGCCGGCTCCTGTATTGCGGAGGAGCGAAATCATGGCATACGCCTGGAGAGCGGCGAAGGGTACAGTCGCCCAGCGCGTCCACATATTTACCTTTTGGCGGCCGGCTTCTTCCTTATTCATCTCCTCAAGCTTCGGGATAAGCATTGCGAGGAGCTGGAAGATGATCGATGACGTGATATACGGGCCGACTCCCATCAAGACGATGGAGAAATTCTCCATACCCCCGCCGGAAAAGATATTGAGCAATCCGAGGATTTCGTTGGAGGCGAAAAACTGCTGTAAAGCGACAGGATCGACGCCCGGGATCGGAATATGGGCGGCTACGCGGAAAATAGCAAGCATGCCGAGAACGAACAGGATACTGTTCCTCAGTTCAGGAATTTTCCAAATTTTAGCCAATTTTTCCATAGCTAGGCAACGATGGTTCCGCCGGCTTTCTCAATCGAAGCGGCCGCGCCTTTGCTCGCGCGGACACTCTCGAATTTCAGATTCTTGATCTTGAGCTCGCCCTGAGCGAGAATTTTGACTGAAGCGAGCGAATCAATAAGGCCGGCCTTCTTCAAGGTTTTCGGATTGACGGTCGCTCCGTCGGCGAACGCTTTGCTAATTTCAAAAAGAGTGACCGCCTGATCTTTGGCGTGGTACGACGAAAAACCGCGGGTCTTCGGGATCGCGAGAAGCTGCTTCTTCATACCGAGACGCTTGAGCCCGGAAACACCCGAACGCGACTTCTGGCCTTTAAGTCCTCGAGTCGAATACGTACCGTGACCGGATGAGTTGCCGCGGCCGACGCGCTTGCGCTTCTTCTGTGAACCGGCGGAAGGTTTGAGATTTGATAATGACAATGACATATGGTTCGATGACTATTCGTCGTTCTTCTTAGCCTTGGCGGCTTCAGCCTCAGCCTTAGCTGCCTTCTTCGGCGTCCGCAACGATTTCAATGCCAAAATGACACATTTAGCGTTATTGACGCGGTTGTTCGTACCGAGAATCTTGCTTGAAACGTTATTCACGCCGGAAAGTTCAAGGATGGTGCGGACGATACCGCCGGCGATGATACCGCGGCCGACCGCGGCCGGCTTGAGCAGGACATGAGCGGCACCGAAACGGAAATCGACTGCATGCGGAATAGTCTGCTTGACAGTCGGGACGGTGACCATGTCCTTCTTCGCCTGGTTGACGGCTTTCGCGACGGCGAGCGTCACGTCAGCGCCCTTGGCAAGTCCGATAGCGACCTTCCCCTTCTTATCGCCGATAGCGACGCAGGCGCGGAAACGCATGCGCTTACCGCCGGCCATAACACGCGTAACGCGGGCAATGTCGATGATGCGCTGTTCGAATTCGTCATTCTTCTCTTCATGACGGCCGTCACGGCGCGGACGGCGATCTCCCGGACGTCCGGCTCCGCCCCGACGGGCTGGGCCTTTCGCATCGCGACCGCCGATCGGCTTCTTTTCGGTTGTACCTGCCGCGGCTTTAGCGACGGAGGCTGGCTTAACTTCTTCAGTCATAGATGTATCGTATTAAAACTGCAAACCGCCTTCGCGGGCGCCTTCAGCGGCGGCCTTGACACGACCGGTGTAGACGTTTCCGCCGCGATCAAAGACAACAGTAGAAATCTTAGCGGCCTGCGCCTTCTCAGCCAATAATTTTCCAAGCGCATTCGCGACCGAGCCCTTAGTCCCCTTCGTCTTGATTTCCCGGCTATGCGCACTCGCGAGGGTCACCCCCTTAACGTCATCGATGACCTGAAGGAAGAGACTGGTATTGGTTTTGGAGACGCTCAACCGCGGACGCGCAGCCGTTCCGGTGATCCGGGAACGGACGCGACGTTGGCGACGGGTTTTGATAACTTGCTTTGATGACTTCATACGTTTGATTATGCGCCCTTAGCGGCAGTCTTGCCGGCCTTGCGGCGGACATTCTCACCAGCATAACGGATACCCTTGCCCTTATACGGTTCAGGCTTCTTAAGGCGGCGGATCTGGGCGGCCGTTTCGCCGACAAGCTGCTTGTCGATACCTTTAAGCGTAATAGTGTTGGCTTCGATCACGGCTTCGACACCGGCAGGCATCGCGACGTTGACGGGATGAGAGAATCCGAGACTGAGCGTGATCGCTTTGCCTCCGCCGGCCACCTTATAACCGACTCCTTGGATTTCAAGCTTCTTTTCATATCCCTGGTTGACACCGATAACCATATTCTTGACGAGGCTGTAGAAGAGCCCCCACATCGCTCGTTCTTTCTTGATTTCAGGATGGGCGACCGAGACTTTCATCTCTTCAGCGGCAATATCGACAGTGACGATCGGATGGATCGCCTGGGTCAGTTCGCCCTTGGTTCCTTTGACCGTCAACACACCGTCCGTCAGGGTCGCTGACGTTCCTTTCGGGAGTTCAATTGGAAGTTTTCCTAATCGGGACATACGGGTACTAGTAGATTTCGCAAATAACCTCGCCGCCGAGATTCTGTCGCTTAGCTTCGCGGTTGGTCATAAGACCCTTTGAGGTGGAAATGATGGCGATACCGAGGTTATTGAGAACCTTCGGCAGTTCGTCCTTGCCGACATAGACGCGGCGGCTCGATTTGCTGATACGTTCTACTGATGAAATCATCGGAGAACCGTCCGGCTTATACTTGAGCGTCAGCTTGAGCTCGTCAAAGCCCTTGCCTTCATGGGCGATAACTTCGACGTTTTCAAGCCAACCGTTCTCCTGCATCAATTTCGCAATATTTAATTTCAGCTTGCTCATAGGCAGCACAACCTCCGGCCGGCGGATGGCCGCGGCGTTTCGGATGCGAGTGAGCATGTCTGCAATTGGATCAATCATACAAATAGGAGGTTAACTTACCAGCTGGACTTCGTGACGCCCGGCAAATCCGTGTTCGTCGCCAGTTCGCGGAAGCAAATACGGCACAGCTCGAAGTCGCGCATATAGCCGTGGTTACGGCCGCAGCGCCAGCAGCGCCGGACCCGGCGCGTCGAAAACTTCGGCGTCTTCTTTGATTTCTCGATGAGTGCTTTTCGTGCCATACGTTTACGCTTTCTTAAATGGGAAGCCGAGTCCGCGGAAGAGCTCAAGCCCTTCTTCGCGAGTCTTGGCAGTGGTGGCGATATTGACCTCGAGGCCATGGAGGTTATCGGCTTCTTCGGCCTTCACTTCCGGGAACGGAGTCTGTTCGCGGAAACCGACGGAAAGATTGCCGAGCCGATCAAGCTTCGTGTCCTCGACGCCGCGGAAGTCGCGGACGCGGGGGAACGAAACATTGATGAGCTTGTCGAGGAAATCATACATCCGTTCTCCACGGAGCGTCACCATCACGCCGCTTAAGTTTCCTTGGCGGACTTTGAAGGCGGCGATCGACTTCTTCGCCTTGGTCAGCACCGGTTTCTGACCGGTGATGCGTTCAAGGTTCTCTACGACCTTGTCGATAAAGCCCTTATCCTTAGTCATGCGGCCGACACCGACATTGACCGAAACCTTGAGGAGGCGCGGGATAGCCATATCATTGGCATAACCGAACTTAGCCTTCAAGGCTGGCTTTACTTCTTTCTTGTATAATTCGCGGAGTTTCATAGGATTAATCGATTGTGGCTTGGCATTTCCGGCAAATACGGACTTTTGAGCCGCGCAGCCCTTCGGCACCGGCCATAACCTTGTGCCCGACACGGGTCGGCTTATTGCATTTCGGGCAGATCAGCATCAGGTTAGACATAGTGATAGGGGCCGGGAATTCGATACGCTGGCCTTTCTCGCCCGACTTGCGTCCACGCATGTGCTTGACGAGCAGGTTCGCGCCTTCAATACTGGCACGGTTCAGAGCCGGAAAGACCTGGAGGACTTTCCCGGACTTGCCTTTGTCCTTGCCGGCGATAATCTGTACGTTGTCGTTTTTCTTGATATTCATACGGATAGCTTAGAGGACTTCAGGCGCCAGCGAGGCGATCTTAACATAGCCAGCCTTGCGGACTTCACGCGGGATCGGACCGAAGATACGGCTGCCGCGCGGTTCGCCATTTTTCTTATCGATAATGACACAGGCATTTTCATCAAAACGGATATAGCTGCCGTCCGGGCGGCGGATTTCTTTCTTGACGCGGACGACGACGGCGAGCAGGACATCTGACTTCTTTACCATCGAGTGCGGAGTCGCCTGCTTGACCGCGACGATAATCCGTTCGCCGACGCGAGCATAACGCTTGCGGTAACCGCCGAGGACGCGGATGCACATCACGCGCTTTGCGCCCGTGTTATCGGCTACTTTCAGCATTGTTTGTACCTGGATCATATATTCAGCGTATCAAAACTTAAGCGTACAGAACGCGCCAGCGCTTGTCGCGGGACAACGGTCGGCATTCGACGAACGAAACCTTATCCCCTTCCTTAAACTGGTTCTTCGGGTCATGCACCTTGTAACGGGCGGTAGAACCGTAGCGCTTGTGGTATTTCGGGTGCACCTTGACTGTCTCGACAGTAACGACGATCGTCTTGTCCATCTTATCGGACGCGACGACGCCTGACAGGGTTCGCTTGCGCGGGGTTTCGGTTGTTGGTTTCGTGGTCTTCATACTAATTGCGGTTAAGCAGAGTGAGCAGGCGGGCGATCAGCTGGCGCTGGACGCGGATTTCGCGGACATTCTTGAGCTGGGAACCGGCGTCTTTGAAACGCAGTTCGCGCAGCTTCTCACGCGCTTCCGCAAGCAGGCGGTGCAGTTCTGATTCGCTCTTACCTTGTAATTCCTTGATTTCCATACGATTAATGCTTTCTGACAAAGCTGCACTTGACCGGCAGCTTATGCGCGGCCAATGTCATGGCTTCGCGAGCCTGGACTTCAGTAACGCCTTCGATTTCAAATAGGATCATGCCCGGCTTGACGATAGCGACGTAGTGGTCGACCGGTCCTTTTCCTTTACCCATCGGCATTTCGCCTCCCTTAGCGGTGACGGACTTATCCGGGAATACGCGGATCCAGAGTTTGCCGGTGCGCTGGACGTAACGGGTAATAACGCGGCGCGCAGCTTCAAGCTGGCGGGCGGTAACCCAGCAGGCGTCCATGCTCTTGAGTCCATAGCTTCCGAAACCGAGGGTGATGCGACGAGTCGCTTTGCCGCCGCGGCCGAGCTTATGGGACTTGCGGAATTTTGTCTTCTTTGGAGCCAACATACTTATTTCTTGATTTTTTCCTTAACGACTTCGCCGGCTTCTTCGCGCTTATCGAAAATCTCGCCGCGATAGACCCAGGCCTTGATGCCGATCAAACCGTACGTGGTGTGGGCGGCGCCGCGGGCGTAGTCGATATCCGCGCGCAGGGTCTGGAGCGGGAGCTTGCCTGAAATCAACATTTCCTGACGGGCGATTTCGGCGCCGTTGAGACGGCCCGACAACATTACCTTGACGCCGAGAGCGCCGGAACGTTCGCTGCGGCCTATAGCCTGTTTCATGACGCGCTTGAACGGAAGGCGCTTTTCAATATCCAAAATCATGGACTGGACGATAATCTGGGCGCTCAAATTCGGACGATCGACTTCATTGATGTTGATACTGATTTGACCGATGCGGAACGTCTTCAAGAACTTCGTGTGCAGTTTCTTTTTCAGTTCTTCGATACCGACGCCGCCCCGGCCGATAATCAAGCCCGGTTTGGCGGTAAAGATACTGACGACGACCTTCTTGCCAGACGGGCGTTCGATCTCGACGCGGTCCACTCCCGCCTCACGCAATTCGCGGATGAGGTACTTGCGGACAGCGATATCCTGCTGGATATTGCCGATATATTCCTTGCGCGGAGCGAACCATTTGGATGGCCAGGTGCGGGTGATCCCGACGCGCATTACTTTTGGATTGACTTTATGTCCCATATAATAAGGAGTTGATCCCTGCCTTCGCAGGGATGACAATATTAGCCCGCTTTGCGGTTAAACAATTTAGAAGTAAAGCCTTTCTTACCGCCTTCCTTGCGGGCATTCTCAGAACGGCCTTCGCGGCGCGGATCGACGATCTTCTTACCTTTCTCATCAGTGTCAGGAGCATTCTCGCCCTTAGCCGGAACATCGACGCCGTCAGCCTGTACCGGAGCGGCACCGAGCTTGAGCGGAGCCTCGAGCTTGGACGTTCGGCCTTTCTTCTCGCCGCTATCCTTGATTTCACCAAGCGTTACGTTGATATGGCTCATGTGCTTATGGAGCGGCGTGGCGCGGCCATGGGCGCGGGGCAACCAGCGCTTGAGCGCCGGGCCGCCGTCGATGCGGATTTCTTTTATAAAAAGGTTATCTGCAGAAAGTTCGAAATTATGGACAGCGTTAGCGACCGCCGAAGCGATGACCTTGCTAACCGGCAAAGCGGCGTTCTTGCCCGCGAATTTCAGCTGGCTCAAGGCAACGGCGACGTTCTTACCGCGCACCAAATTAGCGACGAGGCGGACCTTGCGCGGAGCGATGCGGATGTATTTAGCTGTAGCTTTGATTTCCATACGGATTATTTGCCTTTAGACTGTTCTTTGGCCATCTTACCGCCGTGATTGACGAACTTGCGGGTCGGAGCGAATTCGCCGAGCTTATGGCCGACCATGTTTTCGTTGACCAAAACCGGAACGTGGACACGGCCGTTATGGACGCCGATAGTGAAACCTACCATTTCCGGAGTGATCGTACAAGCGCGATCCCAAACTTTGATGGAGGTCTTATCCCCCGGCTTGAGATTCATGATCTTCTTCTGAAGACGCTCGTTGACGTATGGTCCTTTCTTTAGACTTCGTGACATACAGGTAATTAAAGTTTCTTGCCGTTACGGCGCGTAATGATCAGCTTACTTGAATGCTTCTTGCCGACGCGGGTCTTAACGCCGTAGGCATTCTTGCCCCACTTCGTCTTCGGATGCTTCAAACCGATCGACTGGTTACCTTCACCGCCTCCGTGCGGGTGATCGTTCGGGTTCATGGCGCTGCCGCGGACAGTCGGACGGCGTCCGAGGAAGCGGCTGCGACCGGCTTTGCCGAGGGAGACGTGGCGGCGGTCGACGTTGCCGACCTGGCCGATCGTGCCGAGACATTCTTTCTTAACGAGGCGGATTTCGCCGGACGGAAGCTTCAACTGGGCGTATTTCTTTTCCACAGACATGACGTAGAGAGCATTGCCGGCGCCGCGTGCAAGCTTGCCGCCCTGGCGGGGTTCGAGCTCGACGTTGTGGACCTGGAGGCCGGCCGGAATGAATTCAAGCGGCATCGCGTTACCGACTTTCGGGTCGATAAGCTTCGTATCGCTCAACACTTCCGTTCCGACAGTCAAACCGATCGGGGCGATCATATAGCGCTTCTCTCCATCCTTATACGCGACGAGAGCGATGCGCGGACCGCGGTTCGGATCATATTCGATCGTCTTGACGACGCCCGGTACGCCGAACTTATCGCGTTTGAAATCGACAGTGCGGATGTAGCGCTTGACGCCGCCGCCTTGGTGACGGACAGTGATCTTACCCTGCGCGTTGCGGCCGGCATGCTTCTTACGGATGGTAAGCAGCGAGCGCTCCGGAGTCACCGACGTGATGTCGGAGAAATCTTCGAAACTGGCGGCGCGACGGCCCGGGGTAGTTGGTTTTGCTTTCTTGATCGCCATATAGGTTAGACTCCTTCGTAGAGACTGATAGTTTTGCCTTTCGGCAGGGTAACGACGGCCTTCTTCCAATCTTTGCGGCGGCCGGCGACACGTCCATACGTACGCTTCTTACCTTCCATGCGGATGATATTCACGCTTGTCGGAGCGATACCGTATACCTGCTTGATAGCGCGGGCGACTTCGATCTTGTTCGAGTCGATCGCGACGGCAAAGAAATATTGGTTGGCAGACTGCTGCTGGTGCGAAGCTTTTTCTGAGATGATCGGATAGAGGAGGACCCGGTAGGCGCGTCCGATCGCGGTCCCCTTGGCGGCGGCCGGCTTGGCGTCCGCAGCGTAGAGTTCCTTGGTCGAAGCATCCGCTGCCTTAGGCTTCGCGGCGGCTTTCTTCTCCGGCTGTTTTTTCGTAAATAATGCCATACGGGTTTACTTGTTATAGCGTTCCTGCAGCACCTTGAGCGCCGACTGGGTCAGGACCATCTGCTGGTACTTGAGCACGTCGAGGATATTGACGTTGTCGACGGTGATCAGCTTCACATCCGGCAGGTTGCGGGCGGAATTCTTAGTTTCGGCTTGCGGAGCGGCGTCGATGACGAGGACATTCTTTCCCTTGGCTTCAAGAGCTTTCGTGCGGAGAGCTTCGACGATCGAGCGGAAGGCCTTGGTCTTGTATTCATTCAATCCGAGTTCGTCGAGGATGACGAGCTGCTTCGAGGCGACCTTGTCGGAAATGGCGATGCAGAGCGCTTTGCGCTTCATCTTCAGGTTCAAACCCTTTGAGAAATTGCGATTCTTGGTCGGTCCGAAGGTGACACCGCCGCCGATCCAGATCGGGCTGCGGCTCGAACCGGCACGGGCGCGGCCGGTACCTTTCTGACGCCACGGCTTCTTACCGCCGCCGCGGACCTCTGAGCGGTCCTTGGTGTGGGCAAGCACCTGGCGTTCATTCGACATCTGGGCGACGACAGCCTGGTGGACAAGCGCGTCATTCGCTTTCAATCCGAATACTTTTTCGGAAAGTTCCGCGTCGGCAACGACTTCGCCGGATTTGTTGTGGACTTTGTAGGTAATCATACTTATGCGTTGTCTTCAGTCTTTTCTTCAGCCGTCTTGTCTTCCGCTTTCGGCTCTTCAGTAGCGGTCTCTACAACCTTATCAGTGTTATCAGAGTTCGCATCTGTGTCATCAGCGGTTCTGTCGCCCTGAGCCTCTTCAACAGCCGGTGCGGCTTCTTCAATCGCCGGAGTCTCTGCGGTTTCAGGTTCTGCGGCCGGTTCAGCCAGAGTCGGTTCGACATTGACGAGGATATCGCCTTCGCCGGCAAGCAGCACGAGGCTGTTGCGCGCGCCAGGCAAGCCGCCTTTGACGAACAGGCTGTTGGTAGCTTCGTTGACAGAAATGATTTCGATATCGTGGAGAGTAACGCGGTCTCCGCCCATGCGGCCGCCCATGCGGGTGCCCTTGAAGACGTGCTGGACGCCGCCGGCGCCGACAGAACCCGAGGCGCGGAGCTGGTCCTTGTTACCGTGAGTAGCGTCCTGGCCGTGGAAGCCATGGCGCTTGACGACGCCTTGGAAGCCCTTGCCTTTGGATTCGCCAATGACCGTAAGCCTATCGCCCGGCTTGAAGGTTGCGACTGTGATCTTGTCTCCGATATTCAAAGCGGTCGATTTGTCATCTGCAGGCAAACGGAATTCACGGACCGTGCGGAAATCGCCGAGTTTCTTGAAGTGTCCCTTCAGCGGTTTGGTAATGAGACTGGCGCGACGAGTGCCGAAGCCGACCTGCACGGCAGTATAGCCGTCTTTTTCAGACGACTTCTGCTGGAGGACGACGCAGGGGCCGGCCTGGACTTCAGTAACAGGCACGGCGGATTCGCCTTGCCAAACCTGAGTCATCGCGATTTTTTTGCCAACAATGAATTTCATAGGAAAAAATAAAAAACCGGTTTTCGGATAAACCAGCCACTATCACGTTACTACGCTCGACATCACACGAAGATTTGAGGTTGTGGTGATAAATGGTGTGGAATGGTTTGATCCTTGAACAGCGCCGGCTCCACTCGCCCACTTCTCTTTTAAGAGGTTAGGCAAACGGTTCGGCTACCGTTACATCTTGATTTCAATATCAACGCCCGTAGGCAGGTTAAGGTTACTAAGCGCTTCAATCGTCGCGGCTGACGGTTCGATGATATCGAGAAGGCGCTTATGCGTTCTCATCTCGAACTGGTCGCGAGAATCCTTATGGACAAAGGTCGACGAGTTGACAGTGTACTTCTTCTTCTCCGTCGGGAGCGGAATCGGCCCGTAGAGCTGGGCGCCGGTACGCTTGACGGTATCGACGATGATCTTTGTCGACTGGTCGATGATCTTGTGGTCAAACGAGCGGATCTTGATACGGACACGCTGTTTGAAATCCTGCGCTGTCTTGGCAGGGGCCGTCTTCTTGTCGGCTTCGGTCATAAGCGGTTGATGCGTTTTTCTTCCTGACTTATTAATTAAGTACAGATTAACCCCGCCCTCAAGGCGAGAGCGGGGATGTATCTTTACTTAGTAATCTTCACTACGACGCCGGCGCCGACAGTGCGGCCGCCTTCGCGGATAGCGAAGCGCTGCTTTTCTTCGAGAGCGACCGGGGAGATCAGCTTGATGTTCAAGTTGACGGTGTCGCCCGGCATGACCATTTCAGTTCCCGCCGGAAGTTCGACTTCGCCGGTAACGTCAGTGGTACGGATATAGAACTGCGGCTTGTAGCCCTTGAAGAACGGCTTGTGGCGTCCGCCTTCATCCTTGCTGAGGACATAGACCTCGGCTTCGAATTCGGTGTGCGGAGTGACAGAGCCGGCCTTTGAAAGGACCTGGCCGCGTTCAACTTCTTCCTTCTTGATACCGCGGAGGAGCAAACCGGCGTTGTCGCCAGCCTGGCCTTCGTCGAGCTGCTTGTTGAACATTTCGATACCGGTAACGACGATCTTGCGAGTGTCGCCGAGACCGACGAGTTCTACTTCGTCGTTGACCTTGACGATACCGCGTTCGATACGGCCGGTAACGACAGTACCGCGGCCTTCGATCGAGAAGATGTCTTCAATCGGCATCAGGAACGGCTTGTCGGTTTCGCGGGTCGGTTCCGGGATGTAGTCATCGAGGGCCTTGACGAGGTCCTGGATGGCCTGGCCGTATTCACCGGTCGGGTTTTCGAGAGCCTTCAAGGCGCTGCCGCGGATGATCGGGGTGGTGTCTCCCGGGAATTCATATTTCTTGAGCAAGTCCTTGACTTCCTCTTCAACGAGGTCGATAAGTTCCTTGTCTTCAACCATGTCGCACTTGTTGAGGAAGACGACGATGTACGGAACACCGACCTGGCGAGCCAAGAGGATGTGTTCACGGGTCTGCGGCATCGGGCCGTCAGTAGCGGAAACGACGAGGATAGCGCCGTCCATCTGGGCAGCACCGGTGATCATGTTCTTGACGTAGTCAGCGTGTCCCGGGCAGTCGACGTGCGCGTAGTGGCGCTTGTCGGATTCATATTCGACGTGGGCGGTAGCGATAGTGATACCGCGGGCCTTTTCTTCAGGAGCGGCATCGATTTCGCCGACACCTTTCTTAGAAGCGTTGTGGCCGGTTGAGCTCAAAACGCTAAGCAACGCCGCGGTCAGCGTCGTTTTGCCGTGGTCAACGTGGCCGATAGTGCCGACGTTCACATGGGGCTTTGAACGGTCAAATTTGTCTGCCATACAATGTATGAATTAAAGTTATAAGGTTGAAGGTTTCTAAGGTTATATAGTTTTGAGGTCAAACTGAGCGTTTATACCTTAAAACCTTATAACCTTTTAACGTCCAACTAAGATTTAATGTCGGAGCCTTGATCCGCTGCCTCGCGGCGGCGGGAGGCTGGTATTGACCAGTGGTTTTTCCGGACGGGCCGTTCAGGCTCGTCGGGAACTGAAACCGGTACAGGTTCGCTCCGTTCGTCGTCGTAATCAGTGATTTGGACGTCGTCGGCGAGCGCATAATCCTGCCCTTCTTTCCAGAGAGCAATATCGCGATTTATTTTATCAATAAGTTCATCTTCTGTCAAGCGCTTCACAGCCCCTGATGTTTTCGCCAGTTTTTCGTACTCGGAAACCCCCATGATAGCATAGGCGGCGTCCGGATTCGAAGGGTCGAAAACGATAAGCTTATCCCCTGTTTTATTGATCAAGTTGATGAGACGCTCTAAGCGATCTTGCATACGTTTCCCTTAATCATAAGCCGAGGGGTGCGCCTATTGTAGCCGACTTTTATCTGGTCGTCAATGGGCCGGTTGTGGATTTCCGGCTATTTCTTATCCTTCTGCCCGATTATTTCCTCAGCCACATGGCGCGGGACCTCGCTGTAATGAAGGAATTCCATCGAGTAGTTGGCGCGGCCTTGGCTCATCGAGCGCAGCTGGGTGGCATATCCGAACATTTCCGCCAACGGGACTTTCGCGTCGATGACTTTCAGGTTGCCGCGGTCGGTCATCTGGTCGATCTGTCCGCGCTTCGAGTTAAGGTCGCCGATGACGTTGCCCATGTATTCTTCCGGAGTGGTCACTTCGACTTTCATGACCGGTTCGAGCAAGACGGGATTGGCTTTGCGGACGGCGTCCTTGAAGGCCATGATGCCGGCCATCTTGAAAGCGGCTTCCGAGGAGTCGACTTCGTGGAAGGAACCGTCAAAGACGGAAGCCTTGATGTCGACCATCGGATAACCGGCGACGACGCCCTTATCGAGGGCTTCATGGAAGCCTTTGCCGATCGCCGGGATGTATTCACGCGGAATGACGCCGCCCTTGACTTCGTCGACGAATTCGGAACCGGCGCCCGGTTCCTGCGGCTCGATACGCAGCCAGCAATGGCCGTATTGGCCGCGTCCGCCGGACTGCTTGATGTATTTGCCTTCAGCCTCGGCTTTCTGGCGGATCGTTTCACGGTACGATACCTGCGGCTGGCCGATATTGGCTTCGACGTTGAATTCGCGCTTCATGCGGTCGACGATGATATCGAGGTGGAGTTCGCCCATGCCTGAGATAAGCGTCTGGTTGGTTTCTTCATCGGATTCGACGCGGAAGGTCGGATCTTCTTCAGCCAAACGAGCGAGGGCCATGCCCATCTTTTCCTGGTCGGCTTTAGTTTTCGGTTCGACGGCGATCTTGATGACCGGTTCAGGGAAGGTGATCGATTCGAGCAGGATCGGCTTTTCCGGATCGCAGAGCGTGTTGCCGGTAACCGTATCTTTCAAACCGATGACAGCGGCGATGTCGCCCGAGTAGATAGCGTCGATTTCTTCGCGGTGGTTGGCGTGCATGCGGACGAGACGGCCGATGCGTTCTTTCTTGCCGTTGGAGGAGTTGAGGACATACGAACCCGACTTAAGGACGCCCGAATAGACGCGGACGAAGCAGAGCTTGCCGACGAACGGGTCGGTCGCGATCTTGAAGGCGAGGGCAGAGAACGAGGCGTCATCAGAGGCTTTGACTTCGACCTTCTTATTCTCATCATCCGGATCCATGCCTTCGAGAGCCGGAACGTCGAGAGGAGACGGGAGATAATCGTTGACGCCGTCGAGAACGAGCTGGACGCCGATATTCTTCAACGCCGTACCGCAGAAAACCGGATAGATTTCATTGTGGATGACAGCCTTGCGCAACGCCCGCTTCAATTCTTCGACGGAGATCTCTTCACCGCCAAGATACTTTTCAGTCAGGGACTCGTCGCATTCGACGATCCGTTCGACGAGTTCATGGCGATGCTGGTCGGCTTTTTCCTTAAGGTCGGCCGGAATCTCGACTTCGGTAATCTGTTCGCCGTTCTGGCCTTTGAATTCATAACCCTTCATCGTGATCAGGTCGATCACGCCGATCATGTGCTCTTCAGCGCCGATCGGGAGCTGGGCGGCGACAGCCTTCGGGTTGAGACGGTCGCGGATCGATTTGAGACTCATGTAGAAGTCGGCACCCATCTTGTCCATCTTGTTGACGAAGCAGAGGCGCGGGACATGGTATTTGTCAGCCTGGCGCCAGACGGTTTCGGACTGCGGCTCGACGCCGGCAGCGCCGTCGAAAACGGCGACCGCGCCGTCGAGGACGCGCAACGAACGTTCGACCTCAACGGTGAAGTCGACGTGGCCCGGAGTATCGATGATGTTGATGCGGTTATCGTGCCAGAAACAGGTCGTGGCAGCCGAGGTGATCGTGATGCCGCGTTCCTTTTCCTGTTCCATCCAGTCCATTTCAGCCGCGCCTTCATGGACTTCGCCGATCTTATGCTTTTTGCCCGTATAAAAGAGGACGCGTTCAGTGAACGTTGTCTTACCGGCGTCGATGTGGGCCATGATGCCGATATTTCTCGTGTTTTCCAAACTATATTCTCGGGCCATACGGTCAAAAGTTATAAGTCAAAAAGTGGAAAGTAAAAGTCATAGAGCCCCAAGGACCATATGACTTTCAGTACTAAGCAATAGATTAGCGGGCGAAGTGCGCGAACGCCTTGTTGGCCTCGGCCATGCGCTGGACATCCAGCTTCTTGCGCATCGAAGCGCTTTCTCCCTTAGCGGTATCCATGATTTCGGCAGCGAGCTTCTCAGCCATCGGCTTGCCTTTGCGGGCGCGGGCGGCTTCGATCATCCAGCGGCAAGCGAGCATGAAACGGCGATCGCCCCGGACCTGGTACGGAATCTGGTAGTTCGCACCGCCGACGCGGCGGCCGCGGACTTCGAGGAGGGGTGAAACCTGCTTCATCGCCTTATTGAAGACATGGCGAGGATCGCCTTTGGTCTCTTCTTTGATGATATCGAAACAATCGTAGACAACCTTCATAGCGACCGACTTCTTGCCGCGGCGCATCAGATAGTTGATGAGCTTGGCGATTTCAAGGTCATTATAGCGGACATCCGCTTGGATCTTACGTTTTGGCGCTGGTTTTCCACGCATATATTAAGACTTAGCTGCCTTAGGCTTCTTATTGCCGTAAAGTGAGCGGGACTGGCGGCGAGCTTCGACACCCTGAGCGTCATAGACGCCGCGGATGATCTTATACCGAACGCCCGGCAAGTCCTTCGTACGGCCGCCCTTGATAAGGACGATCGAGTGTTCCTGGAGGTTATGGCCGATACCCGGGATATACGCGGTGACTTCCATGCCGTTAGACAAACGGACACGGGCGATCTTACGCAAGGCCGAGTTCGGCTTCTTCGGGGTGGTTGTCGTTACCTTAAGGCAGACGCCGCGCTTGAACGGAGAACCGGTGATGGTCGTGCGCTTGCGGCGATGCAGCGTATCAAGCGTCAGCTTGAGGGCTGGCGATTTGCTCTTGACGACCGTACGCTGGCGGCCCTTTTTGATGAGTTGGTTGATTGTAGGCATAGTAAACTAAAAACCCCTTACGGGGACAAGTAAGAATAAGAATAACAAAGCTGGCGGAATATGTCAACAAACAAACGATTTTAAGATACTATCCCCTTTTCCCTTTGTTTTTTCTTAAAATATAGCTAAAGTTAGCGTTTTATGTTTAATATTGACATATTATTGATATAATGATATAGTATGACAATTACCTTAACAAATCTTCTTTTTGAATGATTGAACGAAATTTTGGCCTGGTGCCGAAGTTTCGATCAATTATTCAAAGTAAACCAAAAAAATATAGGAAAGGACTTACTGTAATGAAAAAATTTAAAAGAATTTTAGTAGCAGCTGGCTGTGCATTAGGTTGTCTCGCAATGATTGGATTAATTTATCTCTCAGTAATCGAATTGTCGGAATCACCCGTGGGAGAAAAGTATATTGCTAACAAAGAATATACAGTAGAGGCCGAGATGCAAAAAGATTACTACCTTGTTCAAATACTCTCCAAGCACGAAAAAGCGATTGATGCATATGGCGATACTTTGAAAGAAGGAAAATGGTATATGGTTTCAAGAAAATCCGGGATGCTTGCTCCTCTCGGCGTGGGGACTGAAAACTACTATAGCTGGAACGATCTGGAATACGCTGATGTCAAAAACAGTTCCTCAAAAATGAGGATGAATGGGAATGTTGAATCAGCGCAGATTGACAACTTTACATGCCGATCCTACGAAGAAAGCACGCCGAACAGAGCATATGTTTGTAACATAAAGGTAAAAATGCTCTTATTCGGTCCGCAGTACGTTCATTACAAATTTGACGGGGAGCTAAAATACTTCATTAAAAGTTCCAAATAAGATTAGAGGCAGGCCCTACACCCTGCCTTTTTTATTCGACTCAATTGACCCCTCCCCTAACCCCTCCCCATCCGCAAGCGGATAGGGAGGGGAAATGTATATTCATACTAATACTAATCAGAGAAATATTACTTTTTGACTTTTCCCGTGCAACGGGTTAGGATAAAGACTTCTTTCCAACCAAACCGTTTCTGAGGAGAAAGCCATGCTCTTTATAACTTCCGTGATCGTAACGACAACTGTCCGTTACGCGCACCGCCGATACAACACAAAGCGATCGAAACCAATCGATCCATTTTTTACCGGAGGACTGACATTAGCAATAATCATACTTTGTATCCTTACGGATATTCTTATTTTCTTTGCTATGACCTAAGAACTCCATGCCGATTTCGATTGTTAAAGCAGCCCCCAAGGTTGCTTTTTTTATTTGACAATCTCCCCTCTCTCTGCCAATCTATCAGCAATTAGCGCTATTGCTAAGAAACGTTCTTTACAAGAAAGGCGTATGCCATGAAGTTTGACATATACATCACCCACAGCGCCGAAGCGGAAGCGCCGAAGGAAAAGGAATCTGACAGCCTCCGTATCCTGAGTCCGATCGGAATACAGCAAGCAAAGATGCGCGCCCGTTATTTCACGGAAAATAAGGTCGTCTTTGACCTTGCATTCTGTTCCCCGACTGTGCGCAGCACGTTGACTGCCCAGCACATCCTGGCTAACTGTCCGAATAACGTTGTGCTTCCAAAGACGATCCATTCGCTCTCTCCGAACGAGCACAATGCTGTCAGTTATGTTCTCAAGAACGTAGAGAATGTTGCCCTGGAGACATACAAAGGCACTCCTCAATCGGAAATAATCCGTACCTATGCGCAAAAATGCGCTGAGGCGATCATCGGCGAGGTCTACGAAGCAGCGCCGGATTGGACCGAAGCGACTCTATTGATCGTCGGCGATGGAGTACTGCTCAATCATATTGCTCTTTGGTTCTGCGATACGCGGACGGACCAGCCGAACAGATGTCTAGAGCAGATATTGAAACCGGCAGGCTTCCTGCACGCTTCAAACATGGTCTGAAAAAAACACGTTCACGCATAAAAAGCAGGTTATTACAACCCGCTTTTTTTTATTTGGCTCCATCCCCTACATCAGCCCCGTAAACGCCGCGAAGATATTCAAGACGAGAGGAAAGACAAAATCCAAAATATTCGTCACGAGCAGCAAGACGAGGAGCACGAATCCGTACTGCTCGAGGCGATACATAAGTTCCTTCCCGCGCGCAGGCAAGAACGCCGCGAGGATCTTCGAGCCGTCGAGCGGCGGGATCGGGATGAGGTTGAAAACGGCGAGCATCAGGTTGACGAAACAGACAAGCAAGGCAAGCAGGACGATGCCGCCGAGGACCGAACCGCTCGTTACGGCCGTAACAGCCGAAACGTCTCCGGAAAGGGCCGCGACGAACAGCGATTCTTTGACGCCGGCGCCGAGATCGATAACGCGGACGATCAGGGCGGCGGCGGCCGCGATCGCGATATTGGTCAGCGGGCCGGCGGCCGCGACTTTCAATTCGCCGAAGCGCTTATCGGTCAGGTTATACGGATTATACGGCACGGGCTTCGCCCAGGCGAAGAAGAACGGCGATTTCGTAATGATGAGCAGGAGCGGCAAGGCGACCGATCCGATCGGGTCGAGGTGCTTCAAGGGATTGAGCGTCAGTCTCCCCTCCCGTTCAGCCGTATCGTCCCCGAGGCGCCGCGCCATAGCTCCATGAGCGTATTCATGAAGGATGGCGGAGAAGATGAGGATTATGACGAGGAGAAGGGTGATGAGCATTCTACTATTTCAAAATAACAGAAAGGGCCTCAACAAATTGTTTTTTTATCTGATAGTCTTTTAGCGCTACTTTCTCCCAAAAAGAATCCTTAACTTCTTGCTGATTTCTTATCTGAGCAACTGCTTCATCTAAACAAGAGATCCTGCTCCGCTTACATCTAGCACAGGTTCCTGCAAACCTAGCAGGGACGGAAGATCTCATTTTCCAAGTGTGGGTGTCCCAAATTAAATCAATACAATTTTTCAGATGGCCATCATACTCAGCAAATAAATCTTCAACGGCAAATCCATCGGGCAAAGAAATAAGAAAGATTGTATCAGATCCCCGGAGTTTATAACTTTTAAATCCACCCTCTTCCCGCGATTCTTCACCTATGAATCTTTTTAATTGGTCTAATCCCTTGTCCGAATCAACTATGAAGAATACTGAATCATCGGAAAGCTTCCCCCCGCTTAAAAATACTTCAAGGTATCGGGCAATCTCAGAAGTTCCATTTAGTCCTTTTTCAATAGGAATACCTGCCTCCTCAAATTTTGTCTTCGTAAGTTCTCTAGAGTCTTCAATAAATATAAGGGGCCTCTTTTTGCGGCATTGAAATAAACATGGAAGTTAGCATCGCCCATTATTTTGCCGATGTCTTCAATCTGCTCAGGACTCCATTCGTCAACACCTTTTCCTTCCTTCAGTCGATACTCATTGATCAAGTTCCAAATAATAGATTTTTCACCCAAACGACTGGCCGCTAGAATAATGGGTGAATGGGTCGAGACTAACATTTGAATATTTCTTAGCCATAGCTCCGAATTCATTTGAGCTGCAAATTTAGCTATTAAATCTGCATGCAAGAATGATTCAGGTTCTTCAAGTAACCAAATAGGGTGATACTCACCTCGGTGCAGCGAACGGTCGCTGTCTAACAAAAAATGAGTTAAGTATAAAATTGTTGCTTGTGCCCCAGTCCCTTGCGCTGTGAGTTCAATATCAGGAAAACTCGTATGACTTTTAAAGGTTATATCAGAAATCGCTACAATATCTTTGACATCCTTAGGAAGATCGATCGATGCTTCGCTACCGGGCCACATTTTTTGTAGACTGTCCGTCAAAGACCCCGACAAATAACTACGAGCCTGTTCCCGTAATGCTATCCATTTATCTTGTAACTCTTTTATACTATGAGAAAGCCTCGCCCCTCTTCCCCAGTTTGCAAGTAATCTTGCTCTTAATTTATCCTGCGCATTAAGAAGTAATTCTCTTCCTTCTTGCGGGTGTATATAAATAATTTTAACACTTCTCAAAAGTTTTCTTATATTTTCATCAATTTGTTCAAAGTCATAGTCCTTTTCTCTAATCGTATAGAACGAGGTTATTTGACGAGAGTCAGAAGAAAAAATAATACTCTTCTTAATAACAGCATTAGTTCCTGAAAAAAATTTTATTAATTTAGATTTTAATGCCTTATTAATTACTGAGGATAAATCAAAAGTTAAGGTAATTTCCGATCTATTATAACCACCTTTCTTCGCTAAATAAGTAGTTCTATTCAAAAAACTTTCATCATCAAACAAAGAAGAATCAAAGAAAAACTTTACAGCATTCAGAACAGCTGTTTTGCCAGCGTTGTTTATCCCAATAAAATATGTTCCCTGGTTTATAGGTAAATCGATTTTTTCTCTAAAACATTTAAAGTTTTTTAGAGATACCTTTGAGATTAAGCCCATGGGATTAATTTAACTTCTTAATACTTCACCCAATAATCCACATTAGCCTTTGACATGAGATCATCGACGAGCTTCGAGGCTTCTTCATTCAGCTTGGCGTTGCGCAACGCGTCCTTGATGCCGGCTTTGACGACATCTTCCTGTCCCTTCGGCAACGTAACGCTATTTTCCTTGATATAGGCGGCGATCTCTTCATCGGTAACGTTCAGGGTATCGCCGATGATCTTTTCGAGCATCACCTGAGTCTCGATGCGCGAGCGCAGGACCGTCCGGTCCAGCCCCTGTTCAGCCAGCGCCTGGTCGAGGGTGACGCCCTGAGCCGAGAGGCTGTCTTCAGCCTGCTTGATCTTTTCATCAATGTCCGCAGCAGTGACGTTGACGCCGCGCTTTGAAGCTTCTTGACGGATCAATTCTTCTTTAACGAGGGATTCAAGAACGGCTTGGCCTGAGCTCCGTTCAAGTTCGCGGGTAACGGCCATCCGAGCGAGCGGCGAACCGTTGACGGTCGCGGCCACGAAACAGCCCTTGAAGATCCAGAGCAGGGCGAGGACGACGATGATCGCGGCGATGACGATCGAAAGCGCGCGGTGAGCGACGATCCATGCCCACGCCGCTGTCCACGGCTTCCTGCGGCTCGCCGCAGCGGCAGCCGAGGTTTCAGGAACAGCTATCACTTCTTCAATGATGTCGATTTCGGTCACTTCAAGTACGGGATCGTTAGCCGATGAAACGTTCTCCTGTTTGTTGTCTTCCATACGATATAAAATGGTAATTAGAGGGCACGCGACTGCTTGATTTTTTCTTCGAGCGATTTTATTTCCTTCTCAAGAGCCAAGGACTGTGTCAACATATCTTCCTTCTCACGATTATATTCATCATGGCCGGCCCGGGCATCGCCGTCATGATCGGCAATGATGCTTTTCACATATTCGACATTGCCAGCTTTGTTCTTAAAATAATCTTCATACGTCTTCATTTTCTCGGTAAGGGCCTCTAGCAATTTTTCATCTTCGGTCATCTCCTTTTTTTCCGGAGCCGCTTCAGTACCGGTTTCTTCAGCCGGAGTCTCGGCGGCCTGTTCATTTTCCGCTGTCTCCACCGTCGATTCCGGATTTTTCTCTTCGGTTGGCGGAACTTCCGGTGACTGGTTCTCTAGCGTCGCTCCATCAAGAAGGTCGTTCTTATCGACTAACAAGTTTCGGCCGGTCTTTTCGTTACGCAGGCTGACATACTTGTCTTCATTCTTATTAGCGGAGGGTATTTCAAAACCCATATGGGTAAGATGAATAATTAAGAATATCCAGACAGTATAGCATAAAATCAGGCGGGCTTCCCCTACTTCCGGTGCTTCGGCGTCACCCAGAAGCCCATATATTTGCCGAACATAAGCCGCGTTTGGGCTTCGATGCCGGGAAAAGCGCCGAAAATTACGATGACGATCGGCGAGACGACCCACTGGAGGACCGTAATCCCGTACTGGACGATCGAAGCGCGCTTGGCTTTCGGCAAGATCATGACGGAAATGACGGCCGAGACCACCATGCCGACCATCGCCATAGTCATCAGCCAGCGGGTCACGCCCGGAAGATTGCTCGACAAGACGGTCGCGTTGAAACGGTCGCCGCCGACCAAGAGCGGCAACCAACCGACGACGGATGTGATCAGAGCGTTCGTCGCCCAGGAATGGAAGCCGTAGATCTGGATGCCGATATGCGTCAAGAAGGTGCGCTTATGCTTGAGCGTCGGCCACTGCTTCGCGGTATTGAAAATAAGATACGGGATATTTTCCGCTCCCCAACCCCAACGCCGCTGCTGGCGGTACAGGCTCTTCGCCGTCCACCACTGGTTCTTGTCCATGCAGATATCCATCGAGACCGGGAAATAAAGCGGCTCGACATGGTACTCGCCTTTGTAATAGCAGAAGCAATGCCAGAAGATGCGCGAATCTTCGGAAACCATATTCGTCGACCAGAAGCCGATATCGACAAGCGCCTGCCAGGTCATCGAATGCGACGAGTACGTCGCGAGCTTGTCCGGCTTGATCTGCTGCATCATCTGCCAGAACGTATTCGAGAAGGCGGCGACGCGGGCGAAGAACGGCGCTTCCCAGAGGTTGTTCTGATAGAACGGCACCGGCTGATAGCTCGCGTTATACGGCCGCTCGAGGGTCAGGAACGAATGGGACAGGCAATGGAAGTAACCCGGACTGACGACGGTGTCGATGTCGAAGACGCTGACGAGGATAAGCCCGTAATCGATCTGTTTCGGATCGATGACGCGCTGTTTGAGGTCCTTGGCCGCCCAGGCCTGATTGGCGCCTTTTCCTTTGAGTTCACCTTCGATGTTATCCGGATGGACGGTGACGATGAAATCGCCGAAGCGCGACGCGTATTCGGCTTCGATCGCGCGGGCCCGCTCCCGGCCTTCTTCGCCGGCCCGTTCTTCCGTCGCCAGGACGATGATCATGTTCTCAAGCGGATAACCGGAATGGGCGATCGCGTCGAGGCTCGGACGGATGACGTCGAGGCTCTCGTTATATGTCGGCAGGATAATAACCTGCTTCAGGTCGCGCCAGGTCGCTTCGATCTTCCTGTCCTTGCACTCGAGCGCGCGGACGCCGAGAGCTTCGCATTCCTGGGCCCAGTCGATGCCGAGCCGACGGCGCATGACGCGGTACGAGACCAGGAGGTGGATGCCGAGGAAGGCGACGAGCAAGAGCCAGTAGACGTCAAAGAGGATGACGAAGACGGCGGTCGCGACCGGAAAGAAGTACGAAAGCACGACCAGGCCGATCAACGTGCCCCATGACAAAAAACCCGGCAGGATTTCCAGGGCTCGGTACCATTTCCTGTCGGTTCCGGTCAGATCGGTCGCTTTGCTGATTTTGAGATAATCCATGAATTCCAGTTATTTTCTCTCCCACGGCAGCCGGTTGAACAGCCGTTCCCCGAGGAAATACAGGCCGAACAGCAGTATCGTGAGCAGGATCCAATTCTTAAGATAGACTACATCAGTCACATATCTCGTCAAGGTGCCGAGGATCAGGAACGGATCGGTAAAGATTTCCCAGCTGTTCCAACGGTTGACCAGCCCGAGGAGCACTCCGAGGCTGACCAGAGGCATCAAGACGTAGAAAAAGACGTTTGCCCGGCGGGCGCCGAAGCGGCGGTCCATCATGCTGCGCACCGGACGCACCGCCAAGACGAAGCTGATCCAGCCGGCAACAGCGTAGGCGAAGAAGAATACGCTCATCCAAGCGTTCTCCGCACAGACATTGCCGTACTCTTCGGCCGGACAATAGCCGATGATATGGCGGATGTCGGTGATCATGTAGGCCGTGTTCGGCAAGAAGACGAGCCAGAGGAAGGCGGTGACAGCAAGGGCAAGCGGCGTCCGCTTCGTATCCGTGCCAAGACTGACGAAACGGTATGCAAGCAGCAAGGCGACGATCGCGAGCGCGAGATTCCACAGGATCATAAGCACCGGATAACCGTTTACCTGGATATCCCAAAGCGGAATCCCTGAAAAAAATATTTCCGCGCTGACGGAAGATGAGTTGATGAAACGGTCAGACATATATGATTTACCTTACCCCTTCCCTCTCCATGCGCTTGCGCATGGAGAGGGTGCCCGGCTGCTTGGCCGGGCGGGTGAGGTTAAAACTTAACCGGTCTCCCCTGCCCGAGCGTGCCATGGGGCTGCTCGGTGTCTGACGGTTCAGGCCAGAAGCCTTTTTCATCGTCAGCCGGAGGCGGCGTCGGATGCAATTCCCGTCCTTTGAAATCACGTGGCGCCTGTCTCGTCAGCGAACTGAGAGAAATAGTCGGCGCCGGCGGAGCGGCCGGTTCGGGCGCCGGGATGAACGGCTTGTTCGAAGCCGGAGCCGCGGGACGAGGCGGAGGCGGCGTCGGACGGGCCGAAGGCGCAGAAAAGCGTTCGAGCTCCTTCTGCTTGAGCCGGCGGCGTTCTTCGACTGTCTTAAGATTCTCCTGGCGCAAGGCCGTCAAGCAATCCTTACAGAAGACGGGACGGACGCCGTCAGGCTTGAAGGAAACCCGCGTATGCTTGCCGCAACGCGAACAATCGATTTCATATTTATACACAGTCGGGTCAAGAAGGGCGGTATCCGCCGGTTGGACAGGCGCCGGGCGGACCGGCGGACGATATGGCTCGGTCTGGGGAGCGGCAAAGGCCGGCGTCGGCGCAACCCGCGGAACAGAAGTAGCAAGAGGCTGCGGCGGTATCGGAGCTGGTTGCTGAACGCGGGGAGCCTGGATCGTCTGATGCGGCTGGGCGTGCTGCGGAGCGCGGACGACCGGCGCTTCTTCATCTTCCGCGTGCCAACGCATGATCTTCTCTTCAACCTCGCCGCGAGCGCCGGAGTACGTCTCGCGAGTAACCGCGATCGCCTTATCCTCCATATGGGTCCGTTCTTCCTCGGTCAGCGGCGGCAAGCCGCGAGCCGAAAACGGATCGGAGGCGATGCCGTCGATCATAAGCTTCAAGCACATGTTATACTTCGGCAGATTGACGAGGTCTTCCTCGGTAAAGACCGGAGTGAATTCTTTGACGAGTTCCTCGGCGTCAGCCGCGCCGACTCGGAAAACGACGAGCGTACCGACGTTGCCGAAGACGGCGAACTTCACTTTCTCATCAAGCTGCTCGATGTACTGGTGCCCCATGATCAGGTTAAGCCGGTATTTACGCGCCTCAGAAAGGATATTGGCAAAGCTATTCGTCGCGAAATTCTGGAATTCGTCGACATAGAGATAGAAGTCGCGGCGGTCCGCCTCATCGATATCGACACGGCTCATCGCGGCGAGCTGGATCTTCGTGATGATCATCGAACCGAGCAATTCGGAGTTGTCTTCACCGATCCGACCTTTCGAAAGGTTCATGATCAGGACTTTGCCGTCATCCATGATCTCGCGAAGATTGATCGATGAATGTACTTGGCCGACGATATTGCGGATAAGCGAGCTCGACAAGAATTGCCCGACTTTGTTTTGGATAGGGCTGACTGCTTCGGAGGCGAACTTATCGGCGTAACCGGCGAATTCCTTCGTCCAGAAAGCTTTGACGACCGGATCCTGGATCTTCTCAACGACTTTCTTGCGATAGCTCTTATCCGAGAGCATGCGCGTAATGCCGAGCAACGTTGAGTTCGGATAATCGAGAATCGCGAGAATGGCATTGCGCAAGATATATTCGAGGCGCGGTCCCCAGGAATCGGCCCAGAGCTTTTGGAAAACGCCGATCAAGCCGGAAGCGACAAGATGCCGCAGATGCGGCTCGACCTGTTCGACGACGTTGAAGGAAAGCGGATAATCGACATCGGCAGGATTGAAATAGATGACATCCTTGACGCGATGGGCCGGAATATACTTGATAATCTTTTCCGCCAAGTCTCCGTGCGGATCGACGACGGCGACGCCCTTGCCCTGCCGGATATCCTCGACGATCATGTTCTCAAGCACGGTCGACTTTCCCATACCGGTCTTCCCGATAAGGTACATGTGGCGCCGGCGGTCATCGGTCTTGATACCGAAGCGGCGGTATTGATTGCGGAATGTCGTTTCCGCGAATAATGTGAGATCACTCATATGACATTTACGTAATGAACGGTTTTAAGAAAAGGACGATGCGCACCATAATAGGTTGATCTAATTATCCGAATGGCAGATTGCTGGGCGGAGAACCCTTCTTCTCTGAATCGCTCGCTAATTCTTTGGCAGTGTCGCCAGGCACGATATCAAGCGCGGGATTAGTCAGGCCGGGACTGCCGTCCCCGGCCGGATCGCTGAATCCCTCTTCTCCCTCCTGCCGCTCATCTTCCAATTCCTGCTTGCTCGGTTCGGCTTCCTCGAGGAAACCCGGCGTTTTCGGCTTGGCATGGAAGCTCGGATCGGCCCGCTTCGCATTCTCCTCTTCGACCTCAAAGCCTTCTTCGAAGATCGGTTCGACAGAGCTCGCGGCCTTGCGGCCCTCATCCATCGGCAACGCCATCGGCGGTTCGATACGTTTAGCGGAGGCGCGCTGGACGAGCGGCGCCTTGATGACAGCGTCAATCGGGAAGTGCCACAGCGTCGCGAGCTCTTCAACATTGACTATCCACGTCGGACGGCCGATCGTTTCGCTCCGGTGCTTATAGCCCTTCATGATGCTATTCTTCTTATGGTTCAAGCGGTACTTCGTAAACAGGTAATTGGCGGATGTCATTGTCAAGCTCGTATCCGGCTTAAGCGCGTTCAAATCGCCGGTATTGAACTGCTTGATGTAACCGACAAAGCCGTTGACGACTTTCGGTTTGTTCATCACTTCTTTCTTTGCCAGATAAATGGCACGGATAGTGACTTCGAAGCCCATCTTGGCGATCTTCTCTTGGACGGCCTCTAGCTTCTTCTTCGGTCCTGGCGGCAGTTCATGAGCCTTGAGCGGCTGGTTCTCCTTGGAGTTATGGTCATCGACATGACCCCAGAGCTGATAGACCTGTTCGCTGGCATCGCTCATCCAGCTGACAACCTTGTCGACGGCGTCATTGGCTTTCGTCGACTTGTGGCCCTTGCCTAAGATCTCGTCGACATAATGGTCGGCATGCAATACCCAATCCCAAGCGATCGGAACAACAAGGATCTGATACCATAGCTGCTCCCCTTTCTGCAGGCTCGACATCAGGTCCATCAGCGACGCCATCGGATCGCGGAATTTCATTTCCGGTTTGCCGACGTCGTGTTCAAATTCCTTATACGTTCTGATCGGTAGCATTTCATTCGCTGACTGGATGAATTCCGCACCCCAGATATCATACTCGTCATCAGGAAATTCATTCGGCGCCGGCTTGGCGTAATCCTCCACTTCATAAATCTCAGCATCAGGATACTGCGAGTACACTGCTGATTCGACAAGATGGCGGAAAGTGGCCGGCGTATGGATCAGGAATTGGATATAGCCGCCTATCGAAACGATTTCAAAGCTGAACGCTAACTGGAATTTGCCTTCCCACCACTTTTCAATAAGAGAGAACGTATTATGAGCTCCGGCGAAATAGGTAAAGAGGTTCTCGACGGCCAAGAGCGACTGCTCATTATTACGCGGTATGTCGATCGCGAGCAGGATGAATTTCTGATGATGCTCCCAAGCTATCCGGCGTTCCTGCAGCCATACCTGCAGCAGCCCCCACAACATCATGCAGGCGACCGGTAGCCAGCCGAAATACCAAAAGAAAATACGCCACAAGGCTTCGCCCATAGGTAGCGTTAACAGTTCAGCAAACTGGCTGAAGTCGAAACTGATAGTCATAGATAATGATGTAATAGTACCATTTTGCCCGGCTGCGCGCAAAAAACCCGGTCGACAGACCGGGTTAATGTGGAGTGCTTGGATTACTTGACCAGTGAATACTTGTTGCCAGGAACGCGTTCAAAGCGTTTCTTATTCATCAGGGCAAGGTCGATCGTCGTCTTCTTAACCATCCGCTGCTTAAGGACTTCTTCGGAGATCTCCTTTTTAGTCAGCGGGGCTTTCGCCTTTTCAAGGACGGAAGCGATGATATCGGCAACAGTACCCTTCGAATAGCCCCATTCCTTCAGAGCATACAAACCGCGTCCGACAAGGACATACTTCTCATCAAGGATAAGCTCGTTATGCACCGTGGCTGTATTGACGGACTTACCGTCAAAACCGATTTCGTTAATTTTCTTGGAAATTTCCTCATAGTGCATCGGCTTGCCGTTATTCTTGAGGACGAGATAAATCTTATCATTGATGGTTTTCGGCTTGATTTCGCGCCATTCGTTATGGCCCCAGTGGCCGAACTTGTTCTGTTCGAGTTCGCTCAACGCCTTGATGATAGAGAATAGCGGCTTCGAATCGTTGGCGAGGCCGAGCTCATTGTCCGGCAACAGGCCGGCAAGGGTCTTCGAGAGGTCGAGGCCGTCTTTGCCTGTAAGCTTGCCTTCATGCTTCTTGAACGTATCAAGGGACTGGACGGTCTCGAGAAGCTCATGAGTAGCGAAAAGGCGCTTAGCGCTCTTGACGCGGCGGAGCAATTCCCCGGCTAATTCCTCAAGGTGGTCTAGCTCCTGATAGCGGAGGCGGAACGACGGATTGAAATATTTCGAGTTCTCGACTTCGGAAAAATCACCGTCAAGGATCTTGCCGATGACGAAATTGAACTGGTTGCGGTAAACCTGTTCATCAGACGCCTTCGCTTTCGAAGGATCGAGAGCGAGAACGAGCAAGATGTCGAAGAGATATTCCTTATCCATCAAACCGCCGTGGTCTTCGAGCAACTGGCTTACGAGCGTCCGCAGATCAGTGACGATATCGACGATCTCTTCAAGCTTCTTGACCTTGTTGATGCTGCCGGTTTCGATCTGACGGATGCGTTCGCGCGTCAGGTTATGGGTCTGGCCGATCTCTTCGAGAGTTGATTTCTCAGCCTTGCTGAGACCGAAACGGCGCTTCAGGATGTCCCGCTCGCGTTCGTTCAAATTGCTCAGAAGCTTTTCAATCATCTCGACAACATCAAGACGGCCGATTTTATCGGCTTGATTCTGGCTCATGATCGTATCGAGGATTGATTCGGCTCCCATATGAATACTAAAGTCCGCCCTGAAAGCGGATAGAAACGTACGAATACGTGACTAAGGTTTTTCAAATATCCTGAAGTATAGCATGAAAGGTTAAAAAAGTCAATTGGTTTTGAAACTACGAGAAAAGGCCTATTTTTAGGCCTTTTTTAGCTAAATTCAGGATAATGGCAGATTGCCTGCGAGATAGATATTTGCCAGTATGGCAAAGAGTAAGCCTAATATTCGAACACCGAAGAGACGGTCCCCGGCGGAGACTTTACTTGAAAGCGATCGTGGAAATGACCGCTTCGAGTATCGCATCTATCTTTGCGGCATCAAATTGGGCTATTCCCTGCTCGGCTGGGTGGTTTTCAACTGCGGTCGAATGGATCGTCGCCTCAAAGGCGTAACATGTCTTATCGCGAAGGAGACGGTAACTCTTCGTAGCATAGCGATTACCGGCTCCGGCGTCGGTGAGGCTCAGAACGGTGAATTCTAAGCCGTTGATCGTCCGTTTCGACTCCATCGTCCCCTGTTCGCCCGTAATGCAGTCGGCTATGACACCGGCATTATTCGAAACTCCCGCTGAAACGGTCGCTTCAGAAAAGTTGGTCTTCGGCATGAAATCCTGAGGCAAGGACAAGGTTACGAGGCGTCGGCCGGGCAAGCTTGAATCCTGAGACCATGGCAGTCGGGCGTTCTCTTCTTCGGATAAGACGTTAAAATCCGTTGTATAGATGAAACTGAAGCCGTAATCAGCATTATCATACGTCGGCGAGCCGGTTTCTTCGCCAGCATCCCCTATGGAAGCGATTTCAGTCACTTCGATCGTTCCGGAAATGGCGTACACCGAATTCTCGGGAGCCGGCTGGTAAATGCCGGTTACTCGAATAATGGAGCCGGCCCGATAGGTAGTTAGAGCATCAGACGAGAGCTTATCGAGTCCATAATACGTTTCCCCGGTCTGCAATCCGATAGCGCACTCAAGGGTCTGCGGGCCCTCGGAATCGGCATGCGGCAAACAGGCAACCGTCCCTTCAAGCGTCATGACCTGACCGTCCGTCGCTACTGCCGGCGGCAAGGGCGCAGGCTGTTCGGCGGGGCTGCTAACATCGGAGGTCAAATACCAAACGGCGGCTCCGGCAACCAGAATACCGACGATGCCGATGATCGGCCAAGCGGTCGATGTAGACTTGAGCGTTTCTTTCATATGCTTCCAGTATACCACCTTTTTCATGAAGCCGCGAGAAGCCGGAAATCGCTAAGAAACGATATTGACGGCCAGTCAAGAAGGTGCTATAGTCTTGAATCAAACAAGGAATATTCAACACATCACATAATACTACAACACTACAGAAAGGGGCTTAACGCCATGAAAACAACGCGCATTTTTTTATCACTATTTTTTGTTTTCGCTGTTTTACAATTCACATTTGCCCAGGACAGGCCGACTGCGTCGGTTAAGCCTGAGGCAAAGAATATCACTGCTATCGCAGCCACCGAAAAGACCGTCCCGGTCCGCGAGGTAGCTGACGCCAGCACAACCGTAACCAGGAAAGAAACAGCGCAGAAGCAGGTGACCCAGAAAACCTCTGAGAAGCCTACTGAAGTAGCTGTGATCGATAAAGAATCTGAAACGACACCGACCGAAACATCGGCAGTAGTCTCTTCAACTTCAATCGAGAAAGAAAACCAGGTTATAGAACAAATAGGAAATACCAGCAACACGATCCAGGATGCTGACAAGCAGTCGACAGAGACTGCAGCCAGCAACCAGAGCGGAAGTTTTTCGTTGAAGCTAATGCAGGAATACAAGCAGATCACTTCGCAAGAACCGGACAGATGGCCGCTATTCGAAATTAAAGGTTACACAAGGCTACTCACCTTTGCACAGAAAGAAGCAGGGACGATGAAACTGCGTCCCGAAATTGAAATTGGAATTGAAAGGAATATCACCCAGAAAATCAGCTTATTCTCATATAGCAGAATCAGCTCAGAAAACGGCAAGGGCTTTTTCGGAGCCCGTTATACGTTAGGATTACTTAAGGATCCCAACAAGCCAGACGGCAGGCTCATCCTGTCAGGTGCCCCGATGATAGGCGTCGGAACCGGCGAAAAACCGTTTAATGCGGGTTTTATCGCAAAGATAACCATACCGGACCACGTGGCCGGTGAATTCTTGGTTGAAGCCGGAGGCCTTCAATCATTTATGAGAGGAACTTTCACTGCCGAATTAGACATTATCCCAAGCAATGTGGGATTCTTCTGGCAGAAAGAACATAATAAGCCCCAAATATTAGGGCCAACAGTCGAATACAGACTATTCAATAATAAAATAAAGATCCAGGGAGCTCTCTTAATCAGAGAAGAGGATAAGGGCTTTTACTTCGGAGCCCATTACAATTTTTAGGGATTCTATACCCCACTCACCCGTCAGCTCACGCCGACGGGTCTTCTTTTTTTATCGATATTCCTTACTGAAATATACGCCGAAGTAGGCCTTGATGTATTTCAACTGAAGATTCAAGACACCGTCGCGTTCAAAGCGGCGTGGCGAACTTTTTACGACTATAGAAGGATCGAAAACCACCTTACCGACACGGCGGCTCAGCAGCATTGCAGCGGCGGCGTCATCGCCGAAGAATTTAAGCGGCGGCAAACCGCCGATAGCCTCGATCCCCTTCCGGTAGGCGGCAAAATTCCCTCCGATAAGCACGCCGGCTTTACGCCGGAAAATCAGATGCAACAGCGTCGGCAAGAACGGAAGGAGCTTGAGCTGGAACTGGTCGATGATACGGGCAAGGCCCTTGAAACCATAGTCATACGGACCAGAAACAGCCGCAACTCCGGGACGGGCGAGCACCGATCCGATCCGCTCAAGCCAATCGGGCCGCGGCTCCGAATCCGCATCCAAAAAAACGATGATGTCGCCATGCGATATCTCGACGCCCCGCTGACGTGAAAAGTTCGGGCCGTTCGATTTCTCCGAAATCACTATGTCGGCTCCGGCGGCCCGGGCGACAGCGACGGTATTGTCCGTCGAATTTCCGTCGACAACGACGATTTCGAAATCCCTACGGGCTACGGTCTGCCGTAGTATAGCGGCGATTGAAGGGCCAATGCTTTCGGCTTCATTGAGAGCGGGAATGATGATTGAGAATTTCATACGTTTTTCTTTCGGGATTTAATCTTTTCATATACTTTAGGAGCAATGACGAAAGCGACAATACCGACGACGATGACGGCGATCGAATTGCCCCAGCCGATCTTGTCGGACACCGACTCCCAGCGCGGGCCGAGCAGCTTGCCGATGAAAACGTATCCCCCGCTCCAGGTAATCGCCGAGAACAGGACAGCGGGCAGAAAGACTTTCGGAGGCAGGCGGACGGCTCCGGCGGCGACCGACGTATAGCCGCGAACGTACGGGATCAGACGCCCCGCATAAATGCTCCAGAGGCCTTTATGCGAAAGCTTATGCTTGATCGATTCGATCTTCGCGATCGGCAGCCATTTCGGCGCTTTCTTTATCAAGGCGGTGCCGAAGAAATAAAAGATGAAATAGAGAGCCGCCGTTCCGATAAAATCGGCGATCACGACCGTCGAAATGACTTTGAAAAAACTCAGCTGCCCCGTCGAGGTCAAGTAACCTGAAAACAAGAGAATGAACTCATTCGGTACCGGATTTGGAATGCCAACCTCCTGCAAAAATACCAGACTGAAAATCGTCGGATATCCGTACGTGATGATATAGCGGATGAGTTCGTCAGACATACGTTAAGCTTGGCTAAGGGTTAAGATGACCGGATCATGATCGGACATCGCCGGATCGACGTACAGCGGTTCATAGCGTTCGACCCGCAAACGGAGACGATCGAGGCCGCGGACGAAGAAATAATCGAAGCGGCAGGATGAATCCGGGGACGGCGTCAGGTCGGTAACGAAGGGGTTGTCGTGCCGGTACGTATATACTGATGCGCTGGCCGTGCTGGCCGGATGAGCCATATCGCTCCGTTCCAGACGGGCAGCGAACTGCGGCTGTTCCATTATATCATCTTCGTTGAAATCTCCGGCCATGACAAGCGGCTGGCCGGCGCTTTGCTGCGTATGGTCCAATAGCCGGCTGAATTGCGAAAAGCGGCGGCGGACGAGCGGCTGGCGGGCAGTCGAGCTGAGATGGCAGACATGGGTATTGATGATCGTCAGGTCGCCCCAGGGCGTCTCGAGCTTTGACTCAAGGAAGCCTTTATTGCCGAGCCAATCCGTCAATGAGAACGTCAATCCCTTGAACGGCACGAAGGCTTCAGAGGCGACGGGATATTTGGAAAGCGTCAGCAAGCCTCCGGTCCCGTTGAAGAACGGATACCAGCGGCTCGCGATATTCTCGTTCGCCGGCGCTTGATAGCGGCCGCGGCCGAGTTCGTCGTGGATATGGCGGCGGTGGACCGGATCCCAGGCTTCCTGCAAGCAGATGACGTCCGGATCAAGGCGTTTCAAGTAGCTGATAATCTCTCGGACGCGCGCATGGCGGGTCCGGTTAGTCGGGACGGGCAGGTCCCAGATATTGAAGCTGATGAGGGTCAGTGACGATTTCATCGGGATTGAGCGAGCAGGCGCAGCGCCTCGGCAGCATATTTCTGCACGGTTTTGGCAATACCGTATTTCGGATCCGACAACTCTTCCTTGCTAAACCAATGGATTTCGGGCAACGCTTCGGCAATATGAGCGGGATCTATGGTATCCGTTTCCGAATAGGCGAAGTATATGAAGCTGATATGTTCATGGGTGTCGCTTATCCGATGACGATTTAAAAATGCCGGCGCAATCAACTCGCGGAAATCTCCGTCGCGAATAAGCTCGGGGTTCGGGGAAAAGAGCTTTACATCCAAGCCCACCTCCTCGCGGACCTCTCGGATGGCAGTTTCCGTAGGGTCTTCATCCAATTCAATATGTCCTCCTACTCCGAGCCAAATATGGTATTTATCATGCAGACGCAGCAGGACCTTGTCGGCATGGACGATAAGCACCTCGGTGGTGAAATCGATCTTTTCGTGGATGTGCGGCATAATTATGACTTAATTTTTTCAGCGACAGAAGCGAGTTCCGTATCATCCGCCCGCTTCGCGTCATGGGAAGAAATGTATCCCGGATACTTCTCGAAAAAGATATCGATGCTCGATTCGATGGGCTTCCACTCAGACATATCTGCGGTGCCGTGCATCGGGAACAGCTTGGCGTGGATATGGTCGACGCCGAAGCCTTCGAAGACAAGAGCGGTGCGGCCGACATCCGGCAGCTTCTCATCCAGGATCTTCGCGACTGCCTTCGCCGCCGCCATAAGGCTGTTCATCACCTCGGCCGGCAGATCAAAGACGTAGCTCGGATAATGCTTCTTCGGGATAACGACCGTCACCCCTTCGGTATTCGGAAAAATCGAAAGGAAGGCGAGAAAACCGTCGTCTTCCCAGACTTTGTGGCACGGAAGTTCACCGGCCGCGATCTTGCAGAAAATACAGGAATCCATATAGTTCTAAATCCAGGCGTGAGTAAGCAAGAAATCCTGCATGGAGCGGAATATCTTTTCATGGCCGTCGGCATTGGGATGGAGGCCGTCCTCGAAATCACTATCATCAAGCGGACCGAGGGACAAGAACGGCACGCCATGGCTCTCGCAGACCTCTTTCATGATAGCGACATAGCGGCTGATATTTTCATTCGTATAATGATACGATCCCCATGATACCGGCATTGTCTTAGCCTCATCACAATTAGCCACTTCGCAAAATAGCACATGCGGAGTGATAGCTTTGGCCCGGACTATGATGTCGGCGATAGTGCTGCGGAACTGATCCGGGGCGACCCACAGCTTGGCGGGATCGCTCTCATACAATGCGTCGTTGCCGCCGGTTTGGAAAATCAGAGCGTCGGCATTCCGGATCCGGGCTTCGGTTTCGAACCGATCAAGTATCGTCCGGGAAGTTCCGCCGGAGACGCTCAAATTATACACCTCGACATAGTCATCGCCCTCGCGTCCGGCAACATGATGCCAGAGCCGGCTTACCCAGCCGCCCCGCTTCGTATCCCAGGCTCCCCAGGATATGCTATCGCCGAAAACGCAGATTGATTTCATATCGTTACTTGATGAAGACAGTAGCGAGCACTCCCGCCGTTACTAAGATGCCGCCGGTAATGTTTCCCGCAGTCGGCTTTTCACCGAGGAATGCGAACGCGAGAATGACGGTCAGAGCGACGGAGAGCTTATCGATCGGCGCGACCCGCGAAGCCTCGCCCATCTGCAAGGCCTTATAATAGAACAGCCAGGACAGGCCGGTAGCGATAGCTGACAAGATGATGAACGTATAGGAATACTTCGAGATCTTGAGCATGTCCGACGCGTTGCCCTGCATCCAGACGATGCCCCAGGCGAAGATGACGATGATGACGGTGCGGATGGCGACGGCAAGATTGCTGTCGACTCCCTTGATGCCGATCTTGCCGAAGATGGCGACGAGCGAGGCGAAGAACGCGGACAGGATGGCGTAGAATACCCAGGTCATATGATTTTTACAGTAAGGGCCGCAAGGTCCTTGATTAGCTGTTCATAGGTAGTAAACAAAATGGGATGATAGCCGACCTCAGAAGCGGTCGACAAGCTTTTCGGGCTATCGTCGATAAAGACCGTTTCTTCCGGCAAGACGTTCAAGGCTGAGAAAAGTTTGGCGAATGCCTCCGGCTCCGGTTTCATGGCTCCTATCTCCATCGACACCAGGATAGCATCGAAATAGCGGGCAAAATCAGCTTGATGCAGATAGGCTGCAGTTTCAAGGGTATTATTGCTTAATATCGCCGTTTTATAACCTGCCGCTTTGCACTGCCGGACAAGCTCGATCACATCCGCGTTCGGTTCCAAACCGTTTGCGTATAACGGCGTAAGGAAGGCTTCGACCTCGGCACGCTTATCATCTTTGCCGAGAATCGTCAGCAGATCGAGCAAGAGTTCCTTCGAGCTGATCCCCTCCTTATTGAGACGATAATTGACCTTATAATACTCTTCTAAAAACGTCTCGACCGGAATGCCGAGCATCTCAGACATCCGTTCATTAAAGACCGAGCTCGGGAGCCCGGCGATGACGCCGCTATAATCGAAAGCGATCGCTTTTATGGCCATATACTTCGTAAGTCTTCAAGCAACTCAGGAAACTCAGGCATGCTGAAATGGCCATATTCTGGGAATATGCGGATAACGGCATCCGGCAACGCCTTCTTATACTTCTCTAGATCGGCGATCGGAACGACATCATCGTTTTGGCTATGATACAGATACGTCGGGACGGTAATACGTTCAAGCGAAGCCGGCAACATAAAATCCGCCAAGGAATATCCTGAGTCCTTGTCGTCAAACGGGGCGGCGAGGAGAAACAGGGCGATAATCTTTTTAGGGAAATCGTTCTCAGCCAGATATTTTGCAAGGAAAATGCCGCCGAGAGAATGTCCGACGAGCATCACTTCCTCATTGACCAACGGGATCATCTTTTCAAAATATATCTTCCATTCCTCATATTTTGCATTCCAGCCGTTGGGCATCTGCGGCAGGATAGCTTCATATGCGGGTCCCAACTGCTCGATCAGCCAATCGCGCCACCGCCGACGGGGCTTGAGGCTTTCGATATCCATTGGAAACGAGCGCAAAAAAGCCAAGTATTCGTCATACGTGGCAAACGTTTCGCCGCCATGGATAAAGATGATCTGTTTTGCCATATGGCCTTAGTATAGAAGAAAGAGCCCCTTTTGGCCATGTGGATAGACGCCCTGAAATAAAGGTTCTAAGTCGGTGTACTAAGAGGCATACGGGTCAAATGACCTGTTTCCGGGGACTGCTCGCACCGCTTCTGCGGTCCAGCGGCCCGAAGCGCCGGAGATGATCTTATTCATTAACTACGCGCATATGAAACACTACACCCCGAGCAAGAAACTGATCGCCGCCCTTGTCGTGGCTCTCGGCCTGGCAGCCGGCGCCGTCGGCGCCAACGCCGCGATGAATGTTAATCCGGCCAATCCGATGGCGGACATCGTCAGCGCTATCGCTTCGAAATTCAACCTGAAGACCGAAGATGTACAGAAAGTCTTCGATGAGCACCATGCAACGATGCAGTCAGAGCATGCGGCTCGCGCGACCGACCGGCTCAAACAGGCGGTTACGGACGGAAAGCTGACGCAGGCGCAGGCCGACGCGATCGCTGCCAAACACGCCGAGATGAAAGCCATGCGCGACAGTCTCAAAGATAAGACCGAGACTGAGCGGCACGAGGCGATGAAGGCCCAGATGGAATCGCTCAAGCAGTGGGCGGCTGACAATGACATTCCCAAGAACTTCATGATGCCGTTCGGGCCGGGCAAAGGCCGCGGTGAACGCGGCTTCGGACATGGCCCGATGGGCGATGACAAAGCAGGCGACGTTTCGTCGAACTAAGCCGGACAGCAAAAAGCGGACCCTCGGGTCCGCTTTTTTATATGAGATCTTCTAACAGGGCCGTAGCGCTGTCGAGTCGCTTCCCTGCCGACGGGCCGGTAATGTCATCGAACAGCGTTTCGGTCCGCTCAAGCGCTTCTTCGAGCTTCTGCTTGCCGCCGCGGGCGATCAAAACGTAACTGACCCGGGCATCGAGCGGATTGGCTTCGCGTTTGACCAAGCCGATCTTTTCCATCGGCAAGAGCATCCGCGTGACTCCGGAAGCAGTCAAACCGATCTTTTCGGCCAGGTCGATACGCCGGAGCTTATGGCCGTCCGCCTGGCTCAAATGCCAGAGGATCGCAAATTCGCCAAAACCGAGGCCGCCGAGACCGGCATCGAAGCGGCGCGATAAGACGGCGTTCGTCTTTGCAAGGGCAAGAAAGAATGTCAGGGATGGATTCCTGGACATATACTTGATTAATGATTGATATATCAAGTATATCCCGTGAGGCGGAATCCGTCAAGCCCGGCAGGGCTTTGAACGGATAAGCTCGAGCTTCTTCGCCCGCGGCCAGGACTTTATCTCGGCTTCCCGCTTCTGTGCCAGGCTGCGCGTCTTCTGCTTCTCGGCATACAGGATCCTGCATGCTTTGCGAGCCCGGGTATAGCGGGCGCCGCTCCCCTGTTGATGTTCGCTGAAACGGCGCGCTACGTCGGTCGTGACGCCGGTATAGATCGTCGCGTCGGCGCATTCGAGCAGATAGACGTAATATGACGGTTGCCTGGTTTTCATGGATATAAAAAACGGCCGGAGCCGTTTTTTAGGATTTAATCTTTCTTGATGACCTGGTGCACGCCGAAGGTGTTACCGTCGAGGTCGATAAAGTAGCCCTGCCAGGCCATACCGGCCAAATCGAATTTCGGCATCGCGACTTTTCCGCCCGCCGCCTCGATCTTCGCGGCAATCGCGTCGAAATCATCGACCTGGACCGTGCAGACAAAGGCATTGACGCCGCATTCATGTCCCGGCTGAGCGGCAGGACGCTTCAACAAACCGCCGTTGATTCCCGGCTCTTTCGAATCCTGTTCGGCCGTCATGACCATCCAGTAATCCATGCCGAGGTCTCCCGGCCATTTCTCGATCTTCCAGCCAAACACGTCGGCATAGAATTTTGCGGCGCGTTCCGGCTCATCGGCCTGGATCTCGAAGTGTACGATCCTGTTCATATGCGTACAGTTAAATAGTAATAGGGATAGTATACGCAGGATCGGGAATTTTGCCAAATGAATCTGAAAAGCAGAGAGGCTATCCCTTGATGACGGATTCGATACGATGGGCGACGTATTTGACGTCGACGCGCTTGCGCAGGTTATTGAGCTGGCGAGGCAGGACGTGCTGGCCGCAAAGCTCGATGACGCGGGCGACGACGGCCTCCGTATCGGCGAAGTCGATCACCATCTGCTCGAGGCCGGATTCCGACAAGACATCGGCGCAGCCCATGTTGGAGCTGACCAAGACCGGAATGCCGAGACAGGCGGCTTCGATCGGGACATTGCCGAAGGTTTCGAAATGCGACGGACTGATGATCAAACCTTGAGTCGCGTAAAAGATCTTTATATCGGCCGAGGCCATGCTCGGGATCACCTTGATCGTCCGCGGCACTTTATGCAGGTTCTTGCGTCCGATATCGCTGACGATCGTCGCTTCGTGCTTCCAGCCCCGCTTCAAGAGACGTTTATGGAGCAGGCAGAATTCTTCGACATTCTTGATGCTCGTGTACCGGCCGACAAAGGCGATCCGGCGCTCGACGCCCTGTTCGCTACGGTTCGTCCGGGTGAAGATGGGCGAAATCGGATTGGGGACGATAATCCCTTCACGGACAGCAATCGAACGGATTACCTGGCCAGCAACGGTTTCTTGGCAGAGCCGCGACGGGAAAATGATCCGCTCAGCACGTCGAACGATTGATTTTTCCATCTGTCCGAGAATGTGCCGGAATTTCGGCGTCATGCTTTCCACTTCCTTAGTCAGGACGCCTGCATACCATAAAACGATAGGAATATTTTCTTTCTTGGCCGCAATCGACAATATCCACGGAAACGAATACGAACCATTGATAAGCATAACATCCGGCTTCTCTTTTCTAAGAATCTGCCGGACAATCTTGATAATCGGGTGAAAATGAGCCTGGACATCGGTCAAAGATCGGGATTTCTTGATGATCTTCATCAACGGAAAATCACAAACACTAACGATATGATGATTGAACCATTCCGGGGAAAGATGTCGGTAGATCACTGGAGACTGGAACGTACGATAAGCGTTCAGTTCTATCCCGGTAAACGAGGTGTCTGATTCATGCAAACAGTCTAACAGGCTCAGATTCGTCGACGTAATGCCTGCCAGCGGTTCGCGCGTAATGTTGAGAGCGACTTTCATTGACACCGCAGTGTACCATAATCAGGCGATTATGTCGAGGCTTCAATGTTTTAAAACGGAATCCCGTTCAGGGATTCCGTTTCAGCGGCTATGATCACAAGTCGCTACCGTTTCTTTCCGTCGACGAGGACATCGAAACCGGCGTAGGCCATGCGCTTCATATCGAAGGGCATCGGCATATCCTTGTATTTCGGATCGTTCATGGCGGGATCGCTCATGACCAGCTTATTGACTCTGTCGCGATGAGCGCGCGACTTGAAGACGATAAAGGAAAAGATCACCGTTTCATTCGCCTTGGCTTTCGCCATCTTGGGGAACGTGAACGTCACGCCTTTCGGCTTGCTGTCGCTGATGACGCACTCCTTGTAATCGAGAGCGCCGTGCTTGAGCCAGGTCTTCTTGCCGAGCGTCGCCATCTCCTTATACTTAGGGAGGTTCTTTTTGAGAACCGTCAGTACGAACCCGTCTACGTATGCCATATGGTCATAATATGATTAGTGAATGGAATCAGTATACCATGATTTTCGACGCCTCCGAATGCGTGCGGATACCAAAAGATCGCCGGAGGGCGATCTGATGTGAGATGCTTGCGAGGTGTTCCTAACTTTTTTGGTTCAAAATAAGATATTCCCCTTCGCTGGCAATCTTCAGTTCTCCGTCAACCCAGGAGACAGCGCTCATATCATCGATCGCATATATGACGCCGGGGATATCTTTAGCGATCTCTTCTACGTACTGCCGTGAAGCATGGACACGGCCGTGAGCATTATAATGCGGTCGGACATAAAAATCCACCAGGTTCAGCGCCTCTTCGCTCGCCTGGCCGAAATTTGCTTCATAATATTCTTTTCTTTCGGTGCTGCTCAAGGTCAAATTCGGACTGACTACGACGCTCCCCGCGCTAATGCCGGCATACACTTTCGTTTTAAGCATTTCAGGAAGCAATTCAACCAACCCCGATTCCTTGAGCCAATGCATCAGATAATAATTATTTCCTCCGGAAAAAAATAGGACATCGGCGGATTCAAGGCGCGGCAGCCAGATGTTTTTCGGCAACGCTGAGATATCGACGATATCAAAACCTTTCAATCCTTGCCGTACGATATTCCCCAGATCGTTGACGAACCAATCCTTATCACCGCGAGCGACATTCATCGCCGTCGGGATAAAGGCGATTTTCGTTTCAGCCGCCGGCTTGCCGACCAGCCTGAATAATTCAGCGGCAATCGAATCGTTAGAGAGGCCGTTCGATGTCAAGAGGAGTTTCATGGATCAAGAAATTATTTAACCTGCTTCGCCGCGTCTGACTGGATCGTCTTGATCGCTTCCTGGACGGTCGTCATGAACTGGGCCGGGAAAATGATCGTCGAATTCTTTTCGACGCTGATCTCGGCCATCGTCTGCAACGTGCGCAGCTGGAGAGCGACCGGATGGGCGGAAATGAGGTCGGCAGCTTCGCCGAGCTTGGTCGCGGCCTGGAGTTCGCCTTCGGCGGCGACGATCTTCGCGCGGCGTTCGCGCTCGGCTTCGGCTTCCTTCGCCATCGCCCGCTGCATATTCTCCGGCAGGAAGATATCCTTGATCTCGACGGCGGTTACCTGCGCGCCCCACGGCTCGGTATGGGCGTCGATGACATTCTTGATCTGCTCATTAATCTGCGACGTCTGCGACAAAAGCTGGTCGAGCATGAACTGGCCGACGACGTTGCGGACGGTCGTCTGGCTGATCTGATTGACGGCCTGGTAGACGTTCTCGACGGCGATGACCGATTTCGACGGATCGACGATATGGTAATACGCGACCGCGGCGATATCGATCGAGACGTTGTCCTTCGTAATGATCTTCTGCGACGGGATGTCCATCGTGATCGTGCGCAGATTGACGCGAGTCATCCGCTCGAGGATCGGGATCAAGATGATCAAGCCGGGACCGCGCATGCCGGTGTATTTCCCGAGGAAGAAAATAACCGCCCGCTCATACTGCTTGATGACTTTCAGCGAAGACATCAGCACGAGAACTGCTAGGACTCCCAAATAAAACCACCACATATGGGTATGATTACGAATAATTAATACAGCAACTTTACGCCCGCTTCTTCAGGACGTCAAGGTCGAAATCAAGGGCTTCAGCATGCTGCTTGGCGACTGCTCTCGCGTCGAAGACGCCCTTATTGTAAATGTCGGCGCCGACATTGTCTATCACATGGTCGAGCAGCGCTTCGGCCGCGATCAATCCGATTTCCATTTCGAATTCGGTATGGAAATACGCGATCAGGGCATTGGCGCATTCTGTTCGCTTCGCATCGTCTAGGATCTTCGGAGATGATTTCATGATTATTATTTATTTCTCATCTATATATCGGACATGTACCTCGTTCTCAGCTTTCCAGCCGGGAACGGTCGTCAGCGTCATCTTCAGCTTCCCGACATAATAGATATTCGTTTTCGGCGGGATTACGAGAAGATCGCCCGCCTTAACCGCCGTTTCAGCGCCGTTAAGGAAAAAGACACCTTCGCCCTCAAGCACATAATACATGAACATGCTTTCACTGTCAGAAAACTCCTGGAAATGTCCTTTCTCCGTTTCAACACACACGAAACCGATAGCATCCGTATCTGTGTCGTATACGGTGATGTCGATGCCATGTTTTGACTTATGAGTCGCTTCCTCTTGCGTATGCTTCATACAACTATTGATTCCCTACTTCTTTACTTCTTTATCTCCCACTCCGATCCGGTCTGTTCCGGAGCGAGGACTTTGACTTCGAACTTCGCAACGCTCTTATCGGCGACCGGCACTTCGAATTCCCAACTGAAACCCGGCTCGATCAGCGTCACCGCCGTTGATTTCACTTCGATCGTCTTACCGGCTTCATCCTTGAGGATTACCTGAGCTTCGACCGGAGCGAAAATCCGATCGGAAACATTCTTGATCGTACCGGAAACGACGCGCGAACCGTCGCGGCGGGTAACGAGATTCGATGACTCCACCTTGAGCTTGTCAGGCTGGACGACGGCATTCTCTACGAGCGGCTCGGTCGAGGTATTCTTTTCAGCCGGCTTTTCGGCCTGTTCTTTGGACTGCTCTTCACTGGTTTCCTGTTCGGCGGTTTCGGTGCTCGGTTTGACCATCGGCCAAACGACGAAATAACCGATAGCCAACACGGCGATAACGATTATCGCGATTATTAGAGGTTTTTTGTTCATATCGGTTCGTCTTAATGAGTAAGTACAGGTATTATATGCCGTTTTGCAGAGTTTGGCTAACCTGTAGCCTATATTAGTCTTCAAACCCGATAAGAGCCAAGCCGATGATGATTAGACTGAAAATTGTGATCTTGCGGACAATGTTCCAAAAGGAAGTGTCTTCATGAAAATTTTCAGGCTTGAATCGCTTCACTGCCACGGTATACGAGAGGACGAAAATCGGGATAGCCATGCCCACACCTTTCACGAGACTAACCGGCGCCAACGTAATCGCAAAGGTCTCGGCAGCCAATCCTAAGAATGTGAATAACTCTTCGGTGAAGAAGATACCACCCGAACGGAAATACTTCTTACGGTCGGCTTTGATATGTTCACGGGACTTCTTCGCGACCAACAGAGCGACGCAACCGATGAAGCCGGACAAGAGCAGCTGACCTCCGACAGCCGTGCTCCAACCGATCCCCTGTTCGAACATATATTTGAACAAGATACCGTCGATAGCTAGGATCGTCGATGCCATCAAGATGAGATAGAAAGCTTTGCTGAGCTTGAAGCGACGCTCGCTAAAACTGAAAATTGAGAAGATGCTCTTCTTCTTTATGTGAATTGCCAAACCGATGTTACCGGCAATGATGATACCGATACCGAGGTATTCACGTAGCGACAAGATTTCACCGATGAACAGGAAGGCGAATGCCGGAATGATAATCTTCCCGAGAGAGAAGAATGCCGAAACTACTGAAGTATCTTCTACCTGCAGTGACCGGTAGTAAGGATAAAGATACGCAAGATTAGTCAGACCCACACCAATGACGGGTAGCCACAGATGTCCCTGCGGCAATGACGGCGGCTGAATGATAAATAGAATCGGAACGAAGATAAAATTGAGCAAACAGGCGAAGAATATTAGCGAAGAAATATGCTTAAAGCCACGATTAGAAAGGTATTCGTCGAAGATTTCAGCGACAGCATAGAGTGCGGGCGAAAGAAAAGCAAAAAGTATCCACATAGGCGATGATATCATTCCTTCATATCCCCCTTCGCACGTTTCGCCAGTATCCCCCGTATCGACGGACTGATTTCCTTATCCGTCCGGTGGATGCAGCCGATCCAACAACACGGTCGGCGCTTGCCCTGTTTCAATTCATTGACCAGCCGCTTGATATGGTCTTTTCGTGTTTCCGCCTGCTTGACGAACGTGATCCAGCAGATCCATTCATTGCGCGCCAGCGGCGTCAGACTTTCCCAGACAGCCAGCGATTTCTTGTCAGCCGCAAGTGCCGTGCGCACGTCAGCCGGTAGTTTGTGTACCGTGCCGTTTGAAATTGCATTGATCATAGGTTCTCTTTAGTCGACGATGAGTGAAAATGCTTCTCCATCTGTTCGATGAAATACGCGCGGGTATCCGGATCGCCGATACAACCGGCAATATAGTCTTTGCGCCATATCCGGTTCCGGATCTGCTCAGCGATCTTAACAGGATCGTCATACAGCTCGCCGATGTCTATCAACGCGATCTCTCCCTTCTTATCCAAACCATAATTCTTCGTGATATTGAAACTCTTATCGATAATACCGTGTTCAAGCAACCGTACGTTAAAGTGCATGAACTGATCGATGATCGCCTTTTGCCGCGTACTATCGGCGGTCCGGAATGCTTCATGAAGCGGAACGACCTTATCCTGTTCAAAATCGTAGGGGCTGATAAAGTGCGGATTAGCAAACCATTGCTGCGGTATATCCGTCCGCCTCAAGATCCGTAGCGAATTATCCAGCTTACTTTTCATATCGCGGATAAAGCCGGGAATGTCCGATAGCGAATCATTCTTGAATGGAAAGATATCTTTAAGAATGACAAGATATGAACGGAGCCACGAATGGAATTTCTTCAGCACGCGGCCGTTTCCGAGATCATACACAGTGTATTGCCAACCCTGGCCTATCTGCTTCATACGAGACGGATATTTTTAAAAAGTTAGTTCAAGCGATCCATGCTCTTAACCGCCTCCGGCAGAGTCGAAAAATCCGATATGCATACATCAGCGCTCTTAATAAACCTCTTAGAATATATTATCACCCTCATACCCGATCCTTTTGCGGCCATAACATCAGTCTCCACGTCGCCGACATATACGCATTCGCTCGGATCGACGCGAAGCTTTTCGGCGGCGAGGAGCAAGGGCTCGGAATCGGGCTTGTGTTTCACCGTATCTTCGTAGCTTACGACTGCCTTGAAACAGCCTTCGAATTTCCCGAGTTTCGACGCTTCGAACACGCTTTCCGCTATCCGGCTCGTTACGATGCCGAGAACATACTCTTTCGACAGGCTGTCTAAGACGGCCTCAATCCCTTTCGGAGTTTCGATCAGATCAACGGGATATTCCACTTCGGGTCGCTTCGCGAGCTCGAAGATCCGCTTGACCTCGTCTTCATCGGCGTTGGTCATGATCCTGATCGCGTCCATCAGGCTCAAATGGAATAACGGCCCAAACCGTTCCCGATCGAACGGCTCGTATCCCGCCCGTTCCATCAAGCTTCGGTAGAATGCGAAATTCGCCTCGTACGAATCGATCAGTACGCCGTCGACATCGAAAATGACTGCTTTAATCATATGATTCTTCGGAAAAATCAGCCGGGTTGAAAATCGTTTTGAGATAGGTTGTCTGCTTATGTAGCTCGGCGTCCTGTAAGCCTTCTTTTGAAAAGAAACGCATTTCAACGCATTCATCCGACGGCGTAAAATCGAGATTTTCGAGTTCGATACGGTAGGCCAACACCAGCGAGTAGTACCAATCCATATGCCGGGAATTTTCAAAGCGCCAGGTCCAGATGTACACCGGCTGCTTGGAAACCTGAGTTACGACGAGTCCCGTTTCTTCTTTGATTTCCCGTTTGAGGCAGGCGATAATATCTTCACCGAAATCCAAACCCCCGCCCGGCATTTCCCATTTGTTGCTAAGCTTTTCTGACTCTTTCAGAAGCAGGACCTTTCCGTCTTTATAACAGAGGCCTTTGACAGTGACACGGAAAAAGCTATCGGGAAAATTGTTGGAGAGAGGAAGAGCCATACAGAAAAAATCTTCTATATATTATCCTTATGAAATAAAGGGTTGAATAAATCAGTAAATATCCGGACATTCTCGAACAGATCCAATTCTTTCGCTTCTTTCGGACTGACGAACCTTGCTTCGACGCATTCATCGGAAGGGATGAAATCAAGAGAGGAAATTTTCACTTCGTACACGATGTTCGCTATCGGCCGTTCCGGCAACCGGGAAAGATCCGTGAAAAAATATGACGGACGTTTGCCTACCCAAGTTACCTCAACGCCCATTTCCTCCAATACTTCCCGCTTAATATCTTCCCGTGGATCGCTGTTCCATTCCAAGCCCCCTCCCGGGAGCTCCCATCTTCCATTCTCTTCCTTCACGATCAAGAACTTATCCCGAGTATCGTTCAGGACAAGCGCTTTGACGCTGATGCGGTAATAACAATCGGGCAGATTGTTTGATTGAGGAGGGGTCATAGAGGTTAGAATACTGCGCAAAGTGTTTCATGCGTAAGCCGTTGTTTTCTCCTATCATAACTACCAGCTTACTGAAGAGTCTCTCTTACGCTACATGAGCATGGTCATTCCAGGTGATCAGCTGCCACCGCTTTGGATGATGCTCGTTATCATATTCAAGCACGGTAATGCCGGTATTGTTAGTGAAGAAAAACTGCTCTAACTTTTCCCACGTGCCGGGAGCAAGATCTTCCCCGTTCATCATGACGACAACGATCATCTTCAGGATCGTTCCGTGAGTCACGACGACGATTTTTTCTTCTTCTCGAGCGACTAGATACTCGATTGCTCGCAGAGCACGGCTTTTAAGATCATGAAAGTTTTCCTCGTCTGAATGACGTTTCTCTTTTTCTGTCCATAACGAACGGGCGATGCTGAGGGCTTGGAGCACTTCAGGATCAGCCATCGCCTTGCCCCGTACGACGCTCGGCCGCAAGATCTCATGGAATAACCCCTCGGATACGACAGTGTGTCCGGTTTTCTCCGCAATGATACGGGCGGTTTCCAATGCCCGCTCCATCGTGCTTGAAACGAGGATATCGAACGGAATGTGCGCGAAGCGCTGAGCCAAGACGCCCGCCTGCTCGCGTCCCGTTTCCGAAAGCGGAGTGTCGAGATGCTGATACGACTTGGTTTCATTTCCGCCGGTGATGCCATGGCGGACGAAGTAGATTCTTTTCATCGTGATTACGTATTACGCTTAACCGCCAGCTTGATGATCTTTTCAAGCTGTTTCGTATCGATATCGGCCAGCTTATTGATATAGAGACAGCCGCCGCCTTCCTTGTACTTTCCGAGCTTCAAAAGGAAATCGTTATCCCCTTTCTTTTCCGTAAGGCCGCCATGGGTCATCGTAAAGACTTTCAGGCCGTAGAGGGCGATGTTCTGTTTGCGCGGGGCGAAGCCGATCACCATCCATTCCGCTTCATTGCCGTTCGCGTAGGTATATTTCCGGCGCCCGAAACCGACGATCGACGCGCCCCACATTTCCGGCTTTGACTTTGAAGCTTTTTCCATCATAGCGCAGATAGCGATACAATCCTGGCGCTTTTCAAGAGGTTTTATGGTGCTCAAGAATTTCTTGACGCTCGCTTTATTAACTTTGGTCTTCAGTTCGGCCATACACTCTATTTTAATTCGTATTTTCCTGTTGAGCTAGGTAATTCTTAATCGTTTCAATATCAGCCAGGTCTTGGGGACGGCCGAATTCGGCTTTGAACTTCATATGCTGCTCAAGGGTAATGAACGGAACGCCATTGATTATTTCAGCATCTTTCAATAGTTCTTTAGCAGGTACCCCGCCGGCCTTAAGGCTGAGTTGGACATATAATTCAATCTCTCCTTTTTTCAGCCACTCTTTCCCGGGAATGCCTTCTTTCGTCCACGGATGGACTTCCCAACCTTCGGCTTTGCATTTTTCGAATAATTCGGGCGTAACGATAATATCAAGGTCGCTGGCTTCACGTATGCCCTTGACAGCCATGATGCCGCTACCTACGACTATGTATTGATCGGGCGGGAAATTAAGTTTAGCTATTTCTGAAAAAATTTCCATGTATCCGTGGACATTTTTTGAATCCCCCTATCCCTTCCGTGCCGCGTCGATCGTTGCAACGTCGATCTTCTTCATCGTCATCATCGCGTCAAACGCGCGCTTTGCCTCGTCGCCGCCGGCGGCCATCGCTTCAGTCAGGGTTCGCGGAGTGATCTGCCATGACAGTCCCCAGCGGTCCTTGCACCAGCCGCATTCGCTTTCCTGTCCGCCGTTGCCGACGATCGCGTTCCAGTAGCGGTCGGTTTCTTCCTGGTCATCGGTCGCGATCTGGAATGAGAACGCTTCGCTTTGCTTAAAGACCGGTCCCCCGTTCAGTCCGATACAGGGAATCCCGCAGACGGTAAACGCGACGGTCAGGACATCGCCCTTCTTGCCGCCGGGAAAATCGCTCGGGGCATGGAAGACATTCGTTACCGCACTGTTCGGAAACGTAGCGGCATAGAACTTCGCCGCTTCTTCAGCGCCCGTATCAAACCACAGGCAGATCGTGTTTTTTGGTGTTT
>CAYTLN010000003.1:0-70754 GCA_964438845.1 uncultured Gammaproteobacteria bacterium | reverse complement strand
GTCGGGCTGATGGTGAAGGAAGGCGTTTTCTCATTATGGAACGGACAGCGCGCCAAAAAGCTGGCCCCGGCCGCTTTGACCGGAACATATTGCCGGATGACTTCGACAATATCAAGCTTGGTTTTTATCTCATCAGCGGGACTCAACATACTGGAATACTACGCTACGTCTAAATAAAATATCACATGTTCCGAATCAAGTCAGACCAGCGCCGACTCCGCTCATCTCCCGTCGAGGCCGTTTGCCCTGAATGCGGCGACCGATCAATCCTGCTAGGACGAAGCAAGGAACGCAATCGAGCGATTTCAGCCGCCACCGTATCGGAATCGTACTCGCCGCTGTGGGCTGACGTACCTTCATAGCTCGCTTTCTTCTGATCGAGATGAAGATTGAAGGTAAGGCTGTCTCCCGCTTCATCGACATAGACATGGAACCGGGGATAATCGCCCCGGCCGAGCGGACGGATGAAACTCTGCTTGCCCGTATCGCGGTACCGAAGCAGGCTGTATCCGGCATCGCGCAAAAACAGCGGATATGCCGAATCGATTTCCGATTGTTTAATCGTCAGTTTCATGAACGGAAAGAAAATGCAGCAAAGCTATTGTTTAGAAACGGCAATAAGGCCGTTGAATCTATCGCTGATAATATGAGCACTATACTTCGGCAGATCGATTTTCTTTTCCACTTCGACGCCCTCGGGGTATGAGAAGAATATCCGCGTCTTGAACTCTTTCTTCAACAGATCATCCTTGAACGAGCAGGCGTCAAGATCGCCCGAAAAGACGGCAAGCGGCTTATCCTTCAGAGCGGTGAACAATCCAGTATCGTAATTATCAATATTCTTGAAAAGGATTATCCTATCGTCGATATTTTCAATAGTGGAGATTTGCTTGAGAAACGAATCGCCGTCTCCCGACTCGATAATCATGACGTTCTCCCCTATGTTCTCTCCCATTTCTTCGCGGAACAGTTCCTTAGCCTGCTCATAGGCGGAGAAAAGGACTACTTGTTCGCCGTTTTTTGCAAGCTCAACCATCAGCTCGATGCTGAAGTACGACGACCCGGCTCCCGGCGCTCCCGAAATAAGCATCGGGAAATCCGCCTGAGTGAACTGGACCTTATTGCCATCAACTACGATATGCATATATTTGAAGCTGCATTTATAAAATGAAACCAAGGAAAAAAGTTAGTACGCAGACAGAAAAGAGAATCAGTACGCGATAAGGCGGAAGGACGGGGATTCGAACCCCGGAGGCCCGTTAAGGCCTACTTGCTTTCCAAGCAAGCGCACTCGACCACTATGCGATCCTTCCGAAAAATATGCTGCCATCCCGGCAGCGGGATGGCAGGCCGGGTTACTTGCGAGCTTCTCCCAGCTTCTGTTTTATCAATGACCGCAGTCCCAGGGCGGCTGTCCCGTCCGGATGGGTGAAATCTTCATACGGCACGGCTCCCGGCAGGTATTGGTTATTGATGAAACTGGCCGGGGTACCGATAACGCCCAATTCTTTGATTTCAGCCTTTTGCGCGAGTATCTTATCGGTATATTGGCCTTTCGTCAAACAGTCGCTATATGCGGATTCATCCAGGCCGATCGTACCGCCATTCGTCCTGATTTCTTCGGATGAGAGGCGTCCGGCTTTACTGTCGGCAAACAGTTCATGATACATCTCCCAGAACTTGCCCTGGTCCGACGCACACTCGGAGGCGATGGCGGCGGGAACGGCCTGCTCATGGCTTGATAGCGGGAAATGCCGGACAGCGACGACGATGTCGCTTCCGAACTCAGTCTTCGCTTTCTGGATCGAATCGTATAGCTGCGCGCAGAACGGGCACTCGAAATCATCATAGACAATGAGCTGGACCGGCGCCGCAATCGGTCCCCAGAGGTGATCCGCCGGGTCAAGTGAACGAACCTGCAAGCTTCCATTAACCGTTGCCGTACCTTGCAATCCCGCCTCCTCGCTATCCGTATTCGACGGTGAATCCTTGCGGCTGATATCTGGCCCGAACCATCCGCGCATGAATCCCCTATTCTCCGGTATCGATAAGAATAAACCGCCGGCAACAAGAACGACAATGACGCAGAACGCGATCATCGCCCGGGTGGCGGTAGTGAAACGAGCCTGCTTGAAGGCATTGAAAATCTTTTTCATACGATTAAAGTTTTGGCTTATGCGTTAACGGCCCGACAATGCGTTCGATGGCGCGGGCGATGGATAATAATTTGGTTTCGGAAAAACGTGGGCCGGCGATATGGAGTCCGAGCGGCAGGGGGGACGTAACCGTCGGCACTGAAACGGCGGCTAAACCGGCCAGCGATGACGGAACCAGGAAATAATCTTCGAGATACATGTCGAGCGGCTTCTTAGTCTTCGATCCGGCCTTGAATGCCGGTCCGGCCGTCGTCGGCGACAGGATGACATCGCAGCGTTTGAATGCCGCCTCGAATTCCCGTATGATCTTCGTCCTGACTTTTTCCGCCTGGACATAGTACGCGTCATAATGGCCGGCGGACAACGCGAACGTGCCGAGCATGATGCGCCGCTTCACTTCGGGACCGAAGCCTTGCTCGCGGGTACGGACGTATTCGTCATAAAGCGACAACGCTTCAGCGGCGGAGATGCCGAACCGCAAACCGTCGAAACGGGCTAGATTGGAACTGACTTCGGAAGGAGTGATGATATAGTAGGCCGCGACGGCATACGCGGCGGACGGCAATACGATCGGAACAATCCGAGCACCGGCTTGCTTCAGCATATTGACCGATTCTTCGAAGGATTGCTTGGCGGTTGCGGACATGCCCGCCGGATATTCTTTAATGACCCCGACCGCTATCTTCTTTACATCAACAGCTGATAATTTTGAAATTTTCTTCCTCGTTTCAATGGTCGTCGCATCGCGCTTATCAATACCTGCGATTGAGGCGAACACCGCGAACGCGTCATCGCTCGTTTTCGCAAGCACTCCCGGAACATCGGTCGAGCTCGTCATCGCGATCAGGCCGAACCGGGAACACGCCCCGTATGTTGGCTTCAAACCGACGACTCCGCAGAAAGATGCCGGATGACGGACCGACCCGCCTGTATCCGTGCCGAGAGAGAACAAGCACATATCCGCCGCTACCGCCGCGGCTGAACCGCCCGAAGATCCGCCGGCGACGCGTTCCCTGTCCCACGGATTCTTCGTCGTTCCGAAAGCGCTGTATTCCGTCGATGCCCCATGAGCGAATTCATCAAGGTTAGTCTTCCCGAGAAGCACGGCTCCCGCAAGTTTCAGTTTTTCAATCACCGTCGCGTCATAGGGAGCTATGTAACGTTCAAGCATCTTGGAAGCGGCAGTCGTGCGGACTCCCTTAGTCATGATATTGTCCTTGGCTAAGAATGGAATGCCGAGCAATGCTCCGCGCTCGCCCGCCTTTATCCGCTTATCTGCCGCCATCGCTGCCGCAAGAGCTTCGCGCTCGCAGACAGTCAGAACAGCATTGAGCGACCGGTCCACCTGCTTGATCCGCTTAAGGCACGAGGACGCTAATTCGACAGCTGAAAGCTCGCCGCCGTCGAGGAGACGGCGGGCGGAAGCGATTGTCAATTCACATGGTTTCAATTCCGTCCTCATGAAAGTATCCGTTTAACCTGGAGCTGCCGGCCTCGGCGGCGAGGCGCGGCGTGAAGTGCCGCTTCACGTTCTTCGCGGTCCCACGGCTCGACCCGGTCATGGCGCAATCGGTTTTCCGATCCGACGATACGAGCAGTCGGTTCTATCCGGCCGACCGGAGCATTCTTCAATTCATCGACATAGCGCAAAATACCGCCGAGCTCTGCGCGGTATTGGCGCACCTCGGCGTCGGTCAGTTCAAGCCGAGCAAGATGGGCGATGTGGCGGATGTCTTTTTCAGAAAGTCCCATACACTTAACGGACGCAGCGGAAACCGATACGATTATCGGCTCCCCCGGTAGTATTCATATTAAGCTGGAAGATACCGGCATAGGTGGCATTACCCGATTCGATATACCCCCCGCGGAAAAAGTTATTTCCATTAGTTGTACAACCGTAGTAGCGCCCGGTATTGTTAGTCCCATCCGTATACGTGCTCGTCGGGCCGGCCGCCCCCTTCTCATAATCAGCCAAGTTAATGTCGCTCCAATCGACATACGCACCAGAACTATAGTACGACGACGTCGAACAAGTATCCGCAAGCCATTCAGCGACGTTGCCCGACAAATCCCAGATCGCTTCGCCATTGGACAGGTAATGGGTACGGCGGGCATTGTTCGTCCCGACTGTCGTACCGTCTAAGGCGGCTGAAGCGCCGGTGTAATTGCCGCGATTGATCGTCGACGTCCCGACCGGACCCGCGCCGTTATTCCAGTTCGTCGCTACCTGCTCGACATTGCGGGCGATCGTCATCCATTCGGCGTTGGTCATCAGATGGCCGCCGATGGCTTGGCAATACGTGATCGCATTCGCCTGGCTGATCGATCCGATCGGATATCCGGTCGAGACTGATACCGGAGCCCGGGTCGAGGTACAGGCAGTTGAGGAATTATTATAGGTGTTATTCCCCGTGAAAGGAGTCGTTAATCCGACTGTCGGAGCGGCGGTCGTCGCGCATTTCGCTTCGTACTGCATGACGCAGAAATCATTGGTATTAAAGGTCGAGCTTCCCGGCACTGCGATATAGCCGGTCGGACAGTTGAGGATGCCGTTTGCGGTCGCGGTATGGGATCCCGCATTCAAATCGTCGGTCACATCGCCGAGACAGAAAGACAGGCTGTAGCGGGCGCCGCTCTCGAGCTGCGTATATTGATAATCCTGATCGGCACAGCCGTTATCGGCGCGAGGCGTCGGGTTCGACGGCACGCGCAAAAGATAGTTCGTCCCGCCGTTGGCGATCGAACTGCCTATCGTCACGGTCGTCGGATAGATGCCGACATCGTTATAAAACATCTTAAGCGCCAGCTGGATCTGTTTGACATCCGCTAAGCGGCGACTGTCGCGAGCCGTCATCTTTGCCGTGTTGAAATAGACGACAATCAATGACGAAAGGATAGCGATGATTCCTACCACTACCAATAGCTCGATAAGAGTAAATCCTGTATGTCGCCTGTTTTCCATAGATTGAAAAATCTTAATTACCGATCAACTTCATAAACTCCCGCTCATCCAGTATCCGTACACCCAATTTCTTCGCAGTATCATACTTGCTGCCGGGAAGTTCTCCGGCAACGACATAATCGGTTTTGGCGCTTACGCTCGAAGCGACCGAACCGCCTTGTTTCCTTATTGTATCTTTTGCCTCATCACGGGTCAAACCGTTCAGCGTTCCCGTCAAGACAAAAGTTTTTCCAGATAGAGCGCTATTCGCGGTGCTCTTCGTTCTTGCGAACGTTACGCCTAACGAAGCCAATTTCTTCAGAAGATCCTGATGCGAAAGATTATCGAACCAAGCTTTGATGCTTAAAGCGACCTTATCTCCGATATCCGGCAGCGCCGTTAAATCATCTATTGAAATCGTATCCATCGCTGCAATAAGGTCGACCGGGTTTGCGAGGCGACGGCTGCCAAGGGTTTTCGCCAGCAGAATGGCTGTCTCTTCTCCGAGATGGGTGATGCCGAGAGCGAAGAGGAAGCGTTCGAGCGCCGGCTTTTTAGAAGCGCTGATCGCCGCGATCGTATTCACGGCCGATATCTCGGCGAAACGGTCCAGCGCCAGGAGATCGTCTTTGGTCAGGCGATAAAAATCAGCGGGGTCAGAAACGAGACGAGCTTTGATGAGCTGCTCGATTATTTTCGGGCCGAGGCCGTCGATATCGAGTCCGTCTTTCGCCGCCCAATGGATTAGGCGACGCAAATTCACGGCATAGCACTCCTTATTCGGACAACGATACGCAACTTCAGCGTCAACACGTTCGACAGCTGTACTGCACATGGGACAGCGCGAAGGCGCTTTGATCGCTTTTTCCGATCCGTCACGCAGCTTCGGCAAGAGACCGGTGATTTTCGGAATAACGTCCCCTGCCCGCTCGACGATTACCGTATCCCCTATCTTCAAGCCGAGCCGTCTGATCTCGTCGAGGTTATGGAGCGTCGCGTTGGAGATCGTCACGCCCTTGACGCGGACCGGCTCGAGCTTGGCCGTCGGCGTCAGGATGCCGGTGCGACCGACCTGCCAGACGACATCGAGCAATTTCGTCGTCGCTTGTTCATTCGCGAACTTATACGCCATCATGTACCGCGGCCCCTTGCCGACGATGCCGAGTATCGGCCAGAGCGTCTGATCGTTGATTGCCGCGACGACGCCGTCGCATTCGAAGGGCAGCTTCGTGCGGTTCTTTTCCCAGCCGTGATGGAACGCGAGCAACTCGTCCATATTCCGGCACCGCTTATTCTCCTTGAGTGATTTGAAGCCGAGCAGCTTCGCCAGTTCATGTTCCTGGTCATGGAAACGGATACCGAAGTCCGTCGCGACATCATAACAATGGAAATCAAGCTGGCGTTCGGCCGTGATTTTCGGATCGAGCTGGCGGATCGAGCCGGCGGCGGCGTTCCGTGAATTCGCCAGGAGCGGCTTGCCGGCTTTCGCGTACTGCTGGTTAAGCTTCTTTAAAACCGACTCGGTCATGATGACTTCGCCGCGGATTTCGACTTCTCCGTTCTCAACCTCCTTAAGGATGCGCGCCGCATGGTCGCCCAGGCCGATCGTTTTGACCTCGACGGCTGACGGCACTCGCAAGAGAAGCGGTATCGCCTGGATAGTGCGCAGATTGGCAGTAACGTCCTCTCCCACCTGTCCGTCCCCTCGCGTCGCGCCGCGGACAAGCCTTCCCGAGCGATAGACGAGGCTGACCGCCAATCCGTCCATCTTGAGCTCGGCATAATACGAGATATCACGGCGTGATTTTCCCGATGGTTCCAAAAGCTTTACCGCTCGATCTTCCCAGGCGCGCATATCGTCTTCGGAAAAAGCATCGAATAGGGAAATCATCCGCGACGAATGTTGCACCTTAGGAAATTTATCAAGGGCTTTGCCGCCGACGCGCTGCGTCGGAGAATCGGATGTGATCAGATCCGGATATTCAAGTTCGAGCCTAACCAACTCATTCTTAAGGCTATCAAGAACAGCGTCGCTTACCGCGGGCTTATCAAGCACATGGTAGAGATAATTATGGCGGTTTATTTCCGCCCTCAGTTTCACTATTCTTTTTTCAGCGTTTTTCTTATCCATACCGATTAATAGCGACGCATGCACCGAATCAGATACGTATTTGACTTCGCCTGATCGCAGACAACGGGAAGCCCTAGCGTGCTCACATACGTAGAGAAAGCAGTCGTTGAGAGAGTATCGGTTGAAGACCAGTAACAGGCGTTTTCATCAAAATTAGTCGCCCACTCATTCGAGATGGCCAACGTCATGTAGTCTGTTTCTCCCTGAGAAGGAAGATACCAATCGGCAAAACCGTTCCATGACATATCGTCGCAGAACTTTACCGCTTCAAAATTGGTATTAGTCGCGGTATCGAGGGCGGTAGAGTTATTGCTGCCGTTTGTCGAGTCAGTCGCAGTCGTGTCTTCATAATCTCCGTCATTATCCCAAATTTTAGCCACGACATCCGGTCCTTCGTCACACATATTTCCCGTCTCATCCCGGCAACCGCCGGGAATCAATACGATGTTATTTCCTGAATCGATGACCGTACCTCCTCCGCACGTATCGCCCTCAACGCAATCATTCGAACATTCAACGGCAATGTCAGTGCAGCTGGTCACCGTACCGCAGACTCCCTCTTCTCCGCCGCCGCCGCAGGTCTCAGGCTCAATGCAGGTGCCGCACGACCCGCCGCAACCGTCAGACCCGCAATCGAATCCAGCTGCGTCACAATATGAAAGGCAGATGGTATCCATCCTTTGCGCCAACGCATTTCGGTAATAACCGGAGACTAAGATATTCATCGTTCCAGCGTTAGGCACGGTGGGCCCGCCTGCGGTCGGATGAGTAATGGTGTCTATCTCGACCCGATGACGATTATCCCCGCTGGAAAAAATCGTTGTAGCGCACGGCCCGCATGATCCGACTGTCGTATCGAGGCAATCGCCCGCCGAACACGAATCGGTTAATGTCCCATCAGTCGCCTGCATGCCCCGAACCCGCTCATATCCACTTTTCGCGTTCGCCATCGCACGCCGGCTATCGCCATACCCTCCGGCCGGCCCGTGATCATTTGCAAGGAGAGAAGCACCCGCCGCAAGGATCGCTAACACTGCGAAAGATGCAACGAGTACGATGGCCATAGCCATGCCTCTCCGATCCTGGTGCGAATAAATCTTCGTCATACAAAATGCTAATTAGCGGGACCGACGGCAATCGAGGTCTGCAGTTTTAGTGAATCAGAGTACGGGGCGCGGCTAGCGTTCTCTCCGGTCAGGGCGAATGTCAGAGATCCGATATAATCGACCCCGTCATTAGCGGAACCGGCGTTGAATGCCAGGTCGGTCAAGCGCACTGAAGAAGGCGTAAGATAATCCGAGACGCTGGCTCCATCAAACGGATCACGGGTTACCTTGAGTCGAGGTATCGAATTATCTTCTTCAATTTCGTACAGGATGCATACTCCTTCGGCATTCCGGAAAACAAGCTGGGTGTCGCCTGCCAAAGAACAAAAAAAATCATCAGCGCTTACGCATGATCCGTTACAGATCGTCGGATCCTTAAGGGCGCCCGTCGTCTCGGCTGTCATGAACGAGGCTGCATAGCCAAGCGATTCCTGGAGAGTCTTAGACGATACGGATCTTGATTGGGTATCAACAGCACCCAAGAACATGCTGGTCGAAATGACCATAACGATCGTAAACAAGCTGACCGCAACCAGCAGTTCCAGCAAAGTCAGGCCCGAAGTATCTTGTAGCAGCTTCTTCATGATAATTATTCGATATCTAGCAATTCACTCGTCAGCGTATACGTATCCTGCTTCGTATCATCCTTCCAATATACTTCTACCGCGATATCAATGCGCGCGGGAAGCGGCCCGGCGGCCGCATGGTATGTCGTGGTAACTAGTCGACGGAAAAATGTCGGGGATGAAACAACGGTCTGGGTATAGAAGGTGCCGCTATACAGGATATCAGCCTGAGACACATCAGAAGTAGAAGAAGGAGCAACGGATCCGTCGTAATTTATCGTAAAGCTGTACACCTCGGCATCTGTTTCGTCCGCAATGTCGCTAAATGGACTAGCATCAAGGATATAGTTTAAATCACGCTTATACCGCACCAGCTCTAAGGCTTCTGACGCCAATAACGCGGCTATCTGGCCGTTCTTCGCATGTTTCTCCGACTCGCTCATCATAACGATCAGTGAGACAACGCCGCCGAAGACTACTATCAGCACCGACAGGGCGACTACAACCTCGAGCAAGGTAAAACCTTCATGCCGATTATTCATATCAGAAAGATACTGCGCCGAGCGAATTGATGAAGATGCTTTTCTGAGCGCCTGTGACGCTATCTTGGAGTTGGACTTCGACATCTCCGGTCTCAGACGTGACGGCTACGCCTGAAAAATAAGGCTCAGCGGTATTGATCCGAAAATTCAGCTGGCCCTCTCCCCAGCCGGCAGAATCAAAATAGATTGCATATATGACAATATTTTTCGTCATCGACACTACGGAATGCTTTTCATTTGTATCGTACTCGTCATCACCGTCCAGATCGGCGAATAACGTATATTCCTGCTCCACGGGATCGAGAAAGATTCCCCAGCTAGCAGGCGTTGCGAGCTGGAATTGTTCTCCGCCCAGTGCTGACATCGCTCCGGACCGGATAACGCTCGCTAATGTCTCGGCTGCTGAGTTCAGGTTCGATTCCGAATTTCCGCGATTGAAGCTCTTAGCGGCTATGCTCATGATGACAACCATGACCGCCAACGTGACGATAATCTCAATAAGCGTAAAGCCGGATCGTCGTCCTCTCATATAGTTTATTTCCCTGTCAGCTTCTTAATCGCGGCGTCAGTCTGGGGATCCTTATTCGCAGACCGATCATCCGCCGTTCGTTCTATCGCGCTATCAGGCTCAATGCCCTGTTCATGAATAGATGTACCCTTAGGCGTCAGCCATTTCGCGGTCGTTACCTTCACGACCGAACCGTCAGAAAGTTCGCGAAGGACCTGGACGGATCCCTTGCCGAAGGTTTTCTCTCCGATCAACTCTGCCTTGTTATAGTCCTTGAGGGCTCCGGCGACTATTTCCGAGGCTGAAGCGCTCCCCTGGTTGACTAGCACGACGGTAGGCATATCTGCCAACCTGCCCGAGCCGGTAGCGGCATGTTCGATCTTCTTGCCATCTGCAAATTGTTCGAGAACGATGGGGCCCTCTTTCACCCATTCGCTCGCCATCACCACCGCGGTATCCAGATAGCCTCCGGGATTATTACGCAGATCAAGGATAATGCCGACCGGCTTCTTCGCGAGCGCTTCAATAACCGCCTCATTGAACAATGTCCTTGTATCGTTATTGAAACTTGTTACCTTGATAACAAAGATACGCTCCTTATCAAGATAGCTTGTCTTAATGCTCTTAACTATGACCGTATCCCGAGTAACTGCAATCTCAAGCGGCTTATCCTGTTTCTCTCTCGCTACCGTTAATTTGACTTGAGTTCCTTTCGGCCCCCGAATCTTCTTGACAGCCTCTTCAACCGTCATCCCCGAGGTATCGGCTCCGTCGATGGAATAGATCCGATCTCCCGCTCGCAGGCCGGCCTTCATCGCGGGCATGTCATCAAGCGGCGCAATGACAGTCAACGCATCGTTGCGATATCCGATTTCCGCGCCGATTCCTTCAAACGTTCCTGAAAGATCCTCTTCGAACTCTCGTGCTTCTTCCGGATTCAAAAAAACGGAGTATGGATCGCCGGTAGCTCCCACTATCCCTTCAAGGGCGCCGTAGAAAAGCTTCTTATCGGTCAAAGATCCATGATCGACATATTCTTTCTTCAACGTGTTCCACACATCCCAGAATAGATCGAAATCAACATCCTCCCCCGCGGAACCCTGTGGGCGATTAGTGACCTTTCCGTCAAGGACCGATCCGTTCTTCAGGGAAGGCCCCTCATATCGACCGGCAGAAAAACCTCCGGCGAAGGAAGCGCCAATAACGATCAGTACGGCAAAAATAATGCCGAGACGGCGCAACGGACGACGAGCATCAGACGTTGGTTGATTTTCCGTATAATACATAGGCTTACATTGTATCATATCCGAGTACGGGGATAAACCTCACGCGATTGAAAAATTCGTCCTTTTCAGTTACACTGACAGCGATATGCCTAAATTCATCATCCAGGGGCAAAAGCCCCTCGCCGGAGAAATCCGCGTCGGCGGCGCAAAGAACGCCGCCCTAAAGATCATCCCGGCCGCCCTCCTATCAAGCGAGCCGATGACCATCCTCAATGTCCCTGACATCGAGGACATCAACCGCCTCGTCGAGATATTTGAAGATCTCGGCGGTTCGGTAAAGCGACGTTCGGGACGGATCGACCTGGCCATGCCCCGGCTTTCGAAGCACGGCCTTGATCCCGACTTCGCGAACAAGCTGCGCGCGTCGATCATGTTCGTCGGTCCCCTGCTCGCTCGTACCGGACAGGCAGTCTTCCCGCATCCCGGCGGCTGCGTTATCGGCGCCGGTATGCGTCCGATCGATCTCTTCCTCGACGGCTTTTCAAAGCTAGGCGCAGAAATAAAATTCATCGGCAACGCATATCATCTTAAGGCTAAGCGACTGACCGGCTGCTCATACTTCTTCACTAAAGTAACTGTCACCGGCACGGAAAGCCTCATGATGACAGCGACCCTCGCTGAAGGCACTACCGTCCTGAAGAACTGCGCCATGGAGCCGGAAATCGCTGCTCTTGCTGACTATCTGAACCGATGCGGCGCGAAGATTTCCGGAGCCGGAACCCCCACGATAACGATCAAGGGAGTCAAGAAAATCGGCGCCGGAATATTCCGCATCATACCTGACCGCATCGAGACAGGCACCTTCGCCATCCTGGCCGCCGCCGCTCGCGCCAAACTGCATATTACCGACTGCAACCCCGAACATATCGAATCCTTGCTTTCAATCTTTTCAAAGCTCGGCATCGGCTATAAAGCCGGAAAAGATTTCCTCACGCTGACCCGATTCCCCAAAGTCCTGCCGGCATACAATCTGAAAACCCATGAATATCCCGGTTTCCCGACTGACCTTCAATCGCCGTTTACCGTCTTGATGACACAGGCACAGGGCCGTTCATTGATCCATGAAACGATTTATGACCGCCGCCTGCTCTTTACGGACATGCTCGTCCAGATGGGCGCTAATATCACGATGTGCGATCCGCACCGTGTCGTCATCCAAGGGCCCACTGCGCTACGCGGCCGCTCACTTACATCACCTGACCTCAGAGCAGGCATTTCAATGATCATCGCCGGCATCATTGCTCGCGGCAAGACCGAAATCGATAACATTTACCAGATCGAACGCGGATACGAAAAGATCGACCAGCGCCTCCGCGATATCGGCGTTTCAATCAAGCGCGCTCATTAGCTCATATGTCCCTCAGACAACGGCGCCTGCTGTTCATTCTTTTTATCGTACTGTTCATTATCATCGTTCCGGCCGTTCTATTGTATGCGACCGGGCAACAGATCAACTGGCGCCGTTTTGAATTTGAAAAGACGTCTGCAATCATCATCGACAGCGAACCTCGGGACGCGATGATCACCCTCAATGGCGCGCCTGTTTCAAGTTCATTCGTCATACCATTCGGCAAACCGACTCTGACCAAAGCTAAGATAAGTTCCCTCGCTCCCGGGGACTACGTTGTCGGCCTGGAGAAAGAAGGATTTTGGCCATGGAACGAACAGATCACCCTTGATCCCGGCGAAGCGGCCAACGCGGGGACAGTCCGGCTCTTCCGCAAAACTGAACCCGAGCTTATCTCTTCGGATGCCCGCATCGCTCAGCGAGCTGAGTTTTCGCCGAACAAAAGACGGCTGCTCCTCTTCGCGCATGACGCCCTTACCGCAATCGATATAGAAACGGGAAAACGGGAATTTTCTTTCTCTGTACCATTCAACCCGGAGACTGACCCCGTCCGATGGTCGCCTGATCATGAAGCCGTCATTATCGGGACCAGATTGCTCGACTTCAGCGACGGCGACATGGTGAATATCGGCGCCGCAACCGGAAGGGCTGCCCATCAAGCGCGCTGGGACTCCCGGGACAGCAACGTCGCCTACTATCTCGACGGAATGAAACTCTACCGTTTCGTCGTTTCAGAGAGATCATCACAACTCATCAGCGACCTTTCCCCGTTCATCAAAGAGCGCTCATTCATCGATTACTATATCGAAGGCGCCCGCCTCTACATCGTCGCCGCTGAAACAGCCACCCGCCAAACGCTACTTTTCGCCTCGCTTCCTCAAACTGCCGAAGGAGAGATTGCGCTGCCATCCGGACGCTACCGGTTCGAAACACATGAAGGAACAGGAAAGCCCCGCCTCTTTGAAGAATCGAAGCGGACCATCTATCTCATCGAAGAGCCCGTACCTCTCTTGCGCCGGTTCAGGATTAGCAATGCCGCCGAAGAAGTGGCGGCAACAACATGGGTCGGATCCGATCTCGTATACTCAACGCCTTTCGAGCTCAGACTCTGGGATGGAGGCAGCGGCCGATCTGAGCTGTTGACCCGCATCGGGACGCCAATCATTGCGATTAAGCCGTTGCCGATCGACGGATACCTCGCCTACGCGACCGACACCGGCATTACCATTTTTAACTACCGGATCGATCCCTTCGCGAATCCGCTCGACATTGTCTCTACAACCTCGCTACGCGCTCTTGACGTCGGACCGGATGGATCAATGCTCTATTTTTACGGGCAGTATAACGGACAAGCGGGTCTCTTCCGCGTAGCCATCTAACTCTTTCGATACAAAAACCGGCCTCAGGCCGGTTTTTTTTATGAATGCGATTTAGGACGACGGATCCCCCATTTAAAGAGATATAAGATCCAGGAGCGGACATGATTCCGCGCCATGCGGCTCATAAAGAAGGTATACCATGGCTGACGTGCGCTGGCCCGATCATGGTTATGGATGATACGGGCGAGCGGATAATAAACAACGCGCCAATTCTTTTCCCAAAAACGACGGCAGAGATCGGTTTCTTCAAAATAAAGGAAATACCGTTCATCAAACATGCCCACTTCTCGCAGAGCTCTCATCCGAATGAAGAGGCAGGACCCGAGCACCCAATCGACATCCCGCGGCTCGCGCTTGTCATAATCGCGCATCAGGAAACGGTCGACAGCCGCGCGCGTAGACGAAAGGCGTCCGAGACCGGTTCGACGATAAAGCGGCATGAACAAGCTATGCCACCGATAGGCGGAATCCTGGACGGTCTGGTCGGGATTGAATTGCTTCGGCCCCGCCAGTCCGACACGAGGGTTCGCCTCCATGAACTCATGGAACCTGACGAACGTATCGGGAAACGCAATCGTGTCCGGATTCATGACGACGACATATTCTCCCCGAGCGCGGCGGATGCCGACGTTATTGCCCGAGCCCATGCCGACATTCTCCGGATTGGCGATGAAGATGACCTCCGGATACTGCCAGGCGAGTATCTCGCCGATAGCGTCGTTCGACGCATTATCGACCACGATGATTTCACGGCTCAATGGACCGAAGTCAGCTTCGGTAATCGACTTGATGCAATTGAGCGTCAAGCCTTTGCTCTTATAATTGACGATGACGATACTGATATCCATAGTCTTACCACCACATGATAAGGCGCACCAGCTTCCAATATAGCTCAAATACCGGATTAATCAAACGGAGCTTCACGTCGTCGATTTCCTGATACCAGATGCGTCCCGAAAACAATCGCGTGACCTGTCGGTCGGTCCGTGCCCGCAGCCGCTGGGTCGTCCGGCGGGAAGCGATAAGCTTCTTCCAGGCGCGGGACGAAAAGAAATACTTCCAGACGCGCATTTTTTCCTTGAACCATCCGGACTTGAGAGAGAACAGGATCAAGCCGGCTTCCATGACCGCAAAGGCGGGAGCGATCGCGACAAGGGTCGCGAGCCGATAATTCTTTATCATCGCGATGATGCGGTTGCGGTCCATCCAGTAATACTTCTTGATCGAACGGCTGAACTCGTATTTATGGTAGACGACCGCTTCAGGCGCGAGCAGGCAGGCAAAGCCGGCGACCCAGAGCCGCCAGCCGAGATCCTGGTCTTCGTTATACATCCACATCTCTTCGTCGAAGAGGCCGACCGCTGCAAGCGCGCGCAGGTTGAGCAAGACGGCCGCGCCCGAAGGATAGGCGATCTCCCGGACAGCCAGCGATCGGTTCATCATCGACTCGCGGTAGCCGTCGCTGAATCCGAAGCCGAGGAAATGGGTCAGGTTGCCGAGACTGTTGATCCGCGCCGTATCCGGCCAGAGCATCAGGCGCGCCTGGATGGCTCCCGCTTCGGGATGGTCTTCGGCGGCAGCGCGCAGTTTCTTAAGGCAGTCGGGCTCGGCCACCGTATCCATATTGAGCAGGAAGGCATCTTCATAACCTTCCCGGATCGCGGCGCGCAACGCGGCGTTATTTCCCCCCGCAAAGCCTTCATTGGTTTCAAGCCGGATTATCCGCGCCCCTGGAGCGAGCCGCTGTAACAGCGCGAAGCTCGCTTCCGACGTCTCATTATCGATCAGGAACAGGTCCCAATCGCGGACAGTCTGTTTCTCCAAGCTCGCCAGGCAATCGGCCAGATACGTTTCGGCGTAATCCTTCCAGTTGGGACTGATGATGAGGGCGGTCCGTTGCATATTATGTCTTGGCGCGTGATTTCAAATGCAAGATTTCCGCTCCCGCGGCGATCATGCCGCCGACGGACCAAGCCGCTCTCAGGACGGCTGTCTGCCAGGCAGGCTGCCATTTTGAAAAATATGCGATCAGCGACCGGCGGAAATAGGCTTGCTTCGTGCGCGTGCTTACCTGGTTGAAGCTCTGGCCGATATAGTCGGTAGCGACTGCGGCCGGCGTATACCAGACTTCAAGTTCCTGCTGCCGGATCCGGCGGCAATAATCGACTTCCTCAAACCAGATGAAGTACCGCTCATCGAGCAAGCCGACCGACTGCACCGTGCTGCGGCGGATGCAGAAAAAGGCTCCGCGGATCGAGTCCACCCGAGCGGGCCGACTATAGTCGAAATCGGACATGATATAGGAATCGAGCAGTCGCGGGAAAAGATGGGGCAGCTTGAGAGCGATGATAAGCTGGTCGAATAATTTCGGGAAACGGCGGACATGTCGGATCGTATTGCCTTCGCCATCGACAAGCTTGATGCCGGCAACCGCCGCTTGCTTATTCTCATCAAGCCAGCGTTTGAGGTTCGCCAGGGTATCGGGCCGCAGGGCCATATCCGGGTTGAGCAAAAGCGCGTACGTGCCTTCGGCGCGACGCAGGCCTTGGTTGCAGGCCGCGGCAAAACCCCGATTGTCGTCATTAGCGATAACCGTTACGTCCGGAAACTCGGAAGCGACCATCGCGGCTGTCCCGTCATGCGACGCGTTATCGATGACGATCGTCTCGAATGTCACGCCGCCTACGCCCCGTAATGACTCAAGGTTATGCTTGAGCTGGTCGCGCACGTTCCAAGAAACGATGATGAGTGAAAAATCCATAGGCTGCTACTAATAACGGAGAAGGGTTTTAGAGAGGCGGACGATATCGCGATACGCCGATAGCGTATACGGCTCGACAAGGGCGGCCGCGAATCGAAGGCAGGCGCGCAGAAGGACATGCGCTTTCCCGCTTACTGGAATCGTTTTCCAGAATTTAATCCAGAGCAGATGGTCGCCGATAAACGCTGAGCGACGGCTTGAGCGGCTGCGCTGGCGGCGGTTCATGATCCGTTTCCAGAGACTGCCGCCGCTGGCCGTCCGGTCGTGGTAGACGACCGCCCGGCTGACAAGCCGGGAGCCGAAGCCGGCCAGATGCAGGCGGTATGCCACGTCGCAGTCTTCCTTATAGAGAGGGAAATGCTCGTCGAAATATGATCCGGCTTCGGCGACGGCCGCGAGCGCTGAGATCCGGAACAATCCGGCGGCGCCCGAAGGACCCAGGCACTGAGCCGTATCAAACGCGGCTGAGTCGCTTTCTCCTTGGCCGATATCGATGAAGCGCAGGCCGGACCGTAAACCCAATCCGGCGCTATCGATAGTATCGGTCCGGCGATGGTTCTTAAAATCCCAACGCAGCAATTTCGGACAGGCTGAGCCGAGCGTGTCATCGGCATCGAGCGCGATTGCCAGCTGTTCGATGACATCGGCGTTAAGCAATGTGTCCGGATTAATGACGAGCATGTACTTCGAACCGTTGGCAGCCGCTTCCTTGATCAGGACGTTATACGCGCGGCTGAAACCGATATTTCCCTCGGGCGAACGACGGACGGCAATGCCCGCGGCTCGCAACACGTCCGCGTTCGGGTTTTCAGCCTCGGGCGTATTATCAAAAGCGACGATCCGGCAGCGGCCAATCGTCTGCGCCCCAAGGCTTTCTATGAAAGATGATAAATACGGCGCGGTTAACGCGCCGAATGTGATGAAGCCCACCGTAATGTCCGTTGCCTGGACCATACTATATCGTCATGATTGACTGCAATTTTTCTTTAGCGAGATTCTGAGCTTCCAATAAACTGTCGAATGTTCCGGCATCGATCCACTCATTCTCAATCATTGCTACTTCGAGTTCCCCTTTTTCCATATACCAGCGATGGATATCCGTTATCTCAAGCTCTCCGCGCGCGCTCGGCTTCAGGCTCTTCGCGATCTCGACGACGCGGCTGTCATAGACATAGAGTCCGGTGCTGCAGAGGTTGCTCTTCGGCTGTGCCGGCTTCTCTTCGATCGATATGGCGCGGCCGTCAGGCCCCATCTCGACGACGCCGAACCGCTCCGGATCAGGCACAGCCTTGCAGAATATCTTGCCGCCCTTCTTGAACGACTGGATGTCGGCGCTGACGTCATCGGCAAAGATATTATCGCCGAGGATCATCACGACGTCCTCGCTGCCGATGAACCGTTCGCCGAGCAGGAAGGCGTCGGCCAAGCCGCGCGCTTCATCCTGGATCTCGTACATGAAGCGGACGCCGAACTGGGAGCCGGAGCCGAGGAGGTTGAGATACTGGCCCGCGTGTTCGGGACCGACGATGATCAATATCTCTTTTATACCGGCGCGCAAGAGCGTATTCAGCGGATAATAAATCATCGGCCGGTTATAGATCGGCAGGAGTCCTTTGCTCGTAACTTTGGTGCAGGGGCGCAAGCGCGTCGCTTTTCCCCCGGATAGAATGATTCCTCTCATACGGATACAACTTTATAACCCGCTCACGTATTCGTCAAGCGCGGCATCAAGCGGCCGCAAGGGCGGACGCTTGGTATTGCGGAGCGCCGAAAAGGCCGGCCGCTTCGCCGGACGGGGAAACGCTTCTCCGCTGACCGCGACTACGGAAACCGGGCTGTCCAGCTTTTTGAAAAATGCCCGGGCCGCTTCGAACCAGGTGGCCGGACCTTCGTTGACGAAATGGTAGATGCCGTACCCGTCGCCGCTTTCGATCAGGTCGAGGGTCGCCTGCGCCAGATCGGGCGTGTACGTAAAGCAACTCTTCTCTTCATCGACCGCTTTCACTTCCGGCTGCGAGGCGGAAAGGCGAAGCATGATCTCAAAGAAGCTCGGCTTGGCAGTCGGGCTACCGCCTTTCGGCCCGAAAAGCTTCGACGTCCGGATAAGATACCAGGCCAGGCCGCGGCCGGACAGGCTCACGAGCCGCTTCTCTCCCTCGGCCTTGGATTGGCCATAGACGCTGAGCGGAGCAGGCTCGGCCGCCTCGCCATACCCGTCTTTGACGTCTCCCGCAAAAACATAATCAGTCGAATAGTGGACGAGGAGGGCGCCGGTATCAAGAGCGATAGACCCCAGCGATTCAACGACGTCGGCATTCAACATAAAGGCGAGACGTTTCGCTTCCTCATCGGTCTCGCAGCGGTCAACATCATTATACGCGACTAAGTTGATGATCGCCGTCGGTTTCAATTCGACGATCTTCTTGCGCAGTAGGCTCTCGTCAGTCACATCGATATCGTCCTTGTCCCAGGCGATCGCTTCGATGTCATCGCGCTTAGACAAGACGCTCAAGAACGCCGTGCCGAGATTGCCTTTGGCTCCGAGAATAAGGAGTTTCATATTTAACGTCTTGTTACGAATGAAAAATATCGTCCGGCTTCAAGTTGCTCGTCAATCGTATTATCAAATTCCATAACAACCATATTAGCGAGCAACGATGTCGGCACATGCTTGAGATATGATAATTCGGTCAGGCTCGAAAGCTTTCCGGGCCGATTCTGATTCTGGAATAGCCGACGGTACCAACGGATTGGGACCGAAGAGACCTTAGTCACTTTAATGGGATGATGATCGAGCACGAAAAGCATGGAATCATACCTCGATCGGTCAGAGACGCGCTTGCGTTCCAGGGTCGCGAGATTGAGACAAATGCCCGCCGCTCCCGAGCGATCAAGTGCTGGCTCGCTGAACGCCCCGGCATCGGAATGCCGGATCGGATTCTCAATCAAGAACTTGTCCGCATACTGCTGTACTGAGGTAAGGAAAGCGTATGCCGAATCGCTCGCCACCGCGCTAAACCATTCTGTCGATCGCTTCGTAACCAAAAAATCAAGCTCCCAGCTCTCCATCCCCGCTTGTAATCCGACATACGGGACGGAGGTAACCGTCGAGCGCTCAAGCAGACGGTACGCTTCGCGACGCTCATCGCTTGCTGCGCCACGGAATATCATAGCCGCTGAAGCGATGCCAAGTTGTTCAAGACGTTCAAGCTGCGCGCGCCACGCCGAATCGCGAGCGATATTCAGGCTCGGCAGTATCGTCCGTTGTTTGCAAGGCGTAATTACCATGTTTACGAAGTTAGTGCGACGGCCCGCCACCACGGTTCATGATCCTTATACCAGGCAATCGTCTCCCGCAATCCGTCCTCAAAGCCGATTTCGGGCTTCCAGCCCAATTCCGCGGAAGCGCGGCTGAAATCGATCGCATACCGGAAATCATGCCCCGGCCGATCTGCGACATATTCGATCATCGATTCATCGGCAGCCATGCCGGCCAGTATGCGTTTCGTAATCTCGATATTGGTCAACTCATTGCCGCCGCCAAGACAATATGTCTCCCCGAGCGCCCCTCGCTCAATAATCGCTTCGATGCCGCGAGCATGGTCATCGACGTGGAGCCAATCGCGGACTTGCAATCCCTGGCCGTAAACGCCGATTTTCTTGCCTTGGATAAGGTTCGTGATGAAAAGGGGGATCAGTTTTTCAGGAAGCTGGTACGGGCCGTAATTGTTCGAGCAATTTGAGATCGTAACCGGCAATCCGTGCGTATGGAAATAAGCCCGAACCAAATGGTCGGAAGCCGCCTTCGAGGCGCTGTACGGGCTGCGCGGATCATACGGCGTACGTTCGGTAAACGCGGGATCGCCGGGTTTGAGAGCGCCGAAGACTTCGTCGGTCGAGACATGATGGAAACGGGGACGGTTCGCAGAAACAAGCACGGCGTCAAGCAGCGTCCGCGTCCCTTCGACATTCGTCCGGACGAATTCGCGGCTGCTTTTGATCGAACGGTCGACATGCGTTTCCGCCGCGAAATGCACGACGAGATCGCAGGTGGCGACCAAGTCGCGGACGAGCGCTTCATCACAGATATCCCCTGCGACAAAGGTGTGGCGCGGATCGGCTTCAAGGTCCGCGATCGTCTCGCGATGGCCGGCATATGTCAAAGCGTCAAGGTTCATTATCGAATCTTCCGGATGCTGGCGCAGCCAGTAGCGGACGAAGTTCGAACCGATAAATCCGGCGCCGCCGGTAACGAGGAGCTTCATAGGATTACGAAGACATGCCGTCGCAGATGCGGGCGGTTATCCGTTCGGCTTCGCCTTCGGCGTAGGCGCTTTGCGGCCAACGGCCGAGCCCGTCGCCTTCGGCCCGCGGTACGACATGGATATGGACATGAGGGATGTGCTGGTTGGCGGCATCCTTGTTGTCGAGAAAGAGGCTGTAGCCTTTAACGGCCAGACCTTTCATCATCGCCGCGCCGATCTTCTGCGCGGCGACAAGCAAACCGCCGATCATTGCCGGCTGCAAGTCCTCGAGTGAAGCCGCGGCCTGCTTCGGTACGACAATCGTATGCCCCGGTTCGATAGGCAGGACATCGAGAAAAGCGATGAACGAGTCATCCTGCCAGACGATATGGGCCGGCAATTCCCCGTCCGCAATTCGAGAGAAGATCGTCTTTTCCATACTACGAAATAATATACGGTGAATGAGGATCGTGTTCCCAGCGGATCTCATCGATCTCTTCCGCTTTGCCTTTTCCTTTATAGAGCTTGTTCGGAAGGTTGATCGAATAGGCCGGGATATCGCTGACGCATTTATATCCATGGACGACGCCAGGCGGCACGATCGCCATCATCGGATTATCTTCGCCGACAACGGTGACTGAATGCTCGCCTTCGGTTGCGCTGCCGCTGCGGCGGTCCCAGAGATGCAGCTCAAAACTGCCCGGACCGACAAAGACGAAGCAGTCGGACTGCTCTTTGTGTTCATGGGGACCGCGGATAACGCCCGGCTTAGTCAGGCTGACATAGCCCATCGCCGGATCGAAATCGGTTTCATCGTTGCGGAACACCTCGATCAGCCAACCGCGGTCATCGGTATAGCGCGGCAGAGGCTTTAAAATGACTCCTTCCATATAGTGATTTTCCTTAAGAAATTCGTTTATCGTATATAAGCATACTACCAGCTGCCACCCATAAAATCAACCAATAATTGAGGTTGAAATATGCGATGACAAAGCCAGGTTTCAGGGCCTCCAACACGAGAAAAACCCCCAGAGCGGCGCTCAAGAAATAGAAGAATTCTCGCACGAAGATAGCGTACTGTTTTTTCATAAGAGGTCCGATAATTTGCGACGGATGATTTCCCACAGCGTCTGTCCGGAAAAGTCGACCCGGACCGAACGGATCGTTACTCCTCCCGGCATCTTCTCGACTCCCGGAATCGCGATCATGAAAGAGTACGCTCCTTTGGGGCGGAAGGCTCCCGAGAGATCGAATGTCGCCGTATGGTTTGCCGGGTCGGTATCATACGACGCGATGACATAGTCGATGCCCGCAGGCACGACGGACTCGTTGACGGGCAACGGATGGACCGATGGGTTAAGCAGCTCACCTTCAGAAAATGCGAACACGCCGTCGCCCGCGAGCGTGATGTCATCCCGGACGACAGTGATCGGCCGCGGCCGGCGGCTATAGTCACCGACCAGCGACGTCACCTGCTGATACGTCCGATCGAGGTGGATATTCTTTTCTCCGAAAGCGAGCGTCTGCCGGCTGGCCGGGTTCGTAGTCTGGACATCGAGCCGAGCACTATCCGTGTACAGCTTCAAACGCGACCGCCCCGCCTCGGCGAGCCAGATGCGTCCCGCCAATGAAAGCTGGCGCTGGGCGGTCGAGAGGCGGTCGGTAACGATATCGTCGCTGGCCCTGAACTCGATCCGATACACTCCGGCGGTAAGCCTCCCGGTCGAAAGCTTCACGTGCCGCGCGGACGTTTCCTGTTTCAACGCGCCGCCGTCGTCTTCAAGCGTAACGGAAGCAACCAGTTCATCGCCGCGGTACACGAGAGCCGTAATCGGATCAGGATCCTTCTGTCCGTTGATATCGCGGACCAGGAAATCGAATGCCATCGCATCACCGGCGCTATACGTGTTCATCGTATATGTGCCGCGCAATCCGACATCGAGCCCTCGCGTCCGTTCGAGCGGCGAATACTCGGCGGGAGCGTACGGGATATCGAGCGGCACATTATACGCGGCAATCGCTGAACGCGCGGGCGGGCGGGAAAAGAAATCTGCGACCGAATCATACTTCCGCGTACGCTGCCACAATAACAAATTTCCTTCTCGGATCGTCCCGGCATCGATCGCGAGCGAATCGAGGAGCTTCGAAGCGATGGTCTTGCGTTCGAAATTCCAGACGATCGGATCGCGGCGGACTCCCAATTCCATAAAAGCAGGATCGCCGTTATAATCGACCGTGACCTTCGCCTGGTCGAACGGCCGCGGCGTATATACGGAAAAATAGACAGGTTCGGCGATGATCGTCGGCTGGACGCCGGCTTTCGGATCGAGGATGCGGTCAAGCGGCGTCAAGCGGCTGATGAAATAATCATGGTCTTTGAAATCAGTCCGATACGACATCGTCCCGAGCGGGGCGGCCGCCTGCCAGCCGAGCCAGAGGCAGATAAGCCCGAGGGCTATAATCCATGAGATTCTGAGTCTTTTTTCCATGTCTCTATCATAGCATAACCGGTCAGGAGGCTTGAAAAATAAGGTTTTCCCTGCTATGGTAAGTAAATCTACACTTATATGACACCTATACGTATCAGCCGCCTCAGTGAACACGTCGGAGCTTCCGTTACTATCAACGGCTGGGTTTCGAATTTCCGTTCATCCGGCAAGATCGCCTTCTGGCAGATCCGGGACGGATCGGGGTTCGTCCAGGCGATCCTCTCGGCCGATGACCTACCCGCCGACCGCTGGGAAGAGGCCGGCCGCGTCACGCTCGAGACGTCGGTCTCGGTAACGGGCATTGTCGCCAAGCATCCAAAGAAGGAAGAATACGAGCTCCAGGTCTCGGCTTTCTCGTTCTACCAGATCGCGGAAGAATATCCGATCGCGAAAAAAGAGCACGGCATCGATTTCCTGCTCGACCATCGCCACCTCTGGCTCCGTTCGCCGAAGCAGTGGGCGGTCATGCGCGTCCGCGACACCCTCATCCATGCGACGTATGACTTCATGCGCAGCCACGATGTCACGAAGATTGACTCCCCCATCATCACCGCAAACGCCGGCGAGAACACGACCGACCTCTTCAAGGTGAAATACTTCGATGAAACGACGTATCTCTCGCAGACCGGCCAGCTCTATATCGAAGCGGCCATCGCCGCCCATGGACGCGTCTTCGATTTCGGCCCGACTTTCCGTGCGGAAAAATCAAAGACCCGCCGCCACCTGACTGAATTCTGGATGATGGATGCCGAACTCGCCTTTACGACTCTCGATGATAACCTCGCCTTCCAGGAAGAGCTTGTCCGGTTCATGCTTTCCGAAGTCTTGAAAAAGAATCGTCCGGAACTCGCCCTGCTTGAACGCGATGTCGCCGCTCTTGAACGCGCCGACCAGCCGTTCGTCCGCCTGACCCATGCCAAAGCCGTTGCCAAGCTCAAAGAGCTCGGTTCGGATATCGGCGAACGAGACGACCTCGGCGGCGATGACGAGACGATCCTGACCAAGCAGTACGACATGCCGATATTCGTCACCCGCTATCCGGCTGAAGTGAAAGCCTTCTATATGAAGCGCGATCCGGAAGATGAAAGCCGCGTCCTCGGCGCCGACCTGCTCGCTCCGGAAGGCTATGGCGAGATCATCGGCGGCTCGCAACGCGAAGACGACTATGAGACGCTGAAGAAGCGAATCCAGGAATTCGGACTGAAAGTCGAGGATTACCAGTGGTACTTAGACTTGCGCAAATACGGCTCGGTCCCGCACGGCGGTTTCGGCTTCGGCCTCGAGCGCATCGTCACCTGGATCTGCGGGCTCGAACATGTCCGCGAAGCCATCCCCTTCCCGCGGACGATTTATCGGATCACTCCGTAACTACCTCAATCAAAAAGAGACAAGCAAAATGCTTGTCTCTTTTTTAATCATTATTTTATTATCTTTACCGTCTTATCTCCCGAAAACTTCCCGATCAAGACGGTGATATTGGCGAGCGGTACTCCGAACTGCTCGGCCAGAAAAGCCTTAAGCGCTTCGTTCGCCTTGCCGGCTTCGGCCACGGTCGTGATATCGACTTTGACCGTTCCGTCCGCCAGGATCGATTTGACCCGGTTCTCGCGGGCTCCGGCATGGACCTTGATATTCAACGTCACTTCTCCGACGGCAGCTAATTTCTCCTTGTAGTCATCCAACATACGACAGTTCATTAATTATTCTTCTGAAAAGACGATCGCATTCGGCACATCGCGTCCAGGACCGAGCATGTATTCGGTATCATACATCACCGCCGTCGATCCGCCTCCGTCGAGATTGATCGCGTACTGGACACCGAGAGCCTGCATGACCTGGGCCAAATCAGGCACGGTCGCTTTGCGCGCGACAACCAAATACAGTTTGTTGTTAGCATAGCCGATAGCGTTACGCAGCGTCTTGACGGTCCGTTGGTTCGTATCGACTTCCCAGTCGATCAGGTAATTGAGCCCTTCTTCGATAAGCCGCGGCTTATTGCCGATCGCGGCCTGGAGTTTCACCCCGCGGGTCGCCTCGAAATTGCTGACGCTCTTGAAGTCCCGGCTGTCCTTGAAGTAGTAGAATTTATTGTTAATGTCGAAAGCCATGATCGGGCCGGTCGTCCAGTACTTCAGCTGGTCCTCGTTGATAAAGACCCCCTTGAGCGAATCATACAGCGGAAAGAAATAATAATTGCGCTTGGCTGCCGAGGTATCGAAATACGTCCCGTTCATCGCCGCGAAGCCCCGGCCGATTTCATAATACTCGGCGACCGATTTTGCCGGGCAGGCTGCCGTGCAGTTGCCGCTGGCGGCCGCGAGCGTGCGGATCTTCAGGTACGGATTCGTCAGGTCGATCGTGATGATATCGACAGTAAACGTACCGAGGTCCGCCGTCGTGATGCTTCGCGTTTCATGCGAGCTGTACCGGTTGATCGTTCCCGTCGCTCCCGCCCGCCGTATCAGGGCGAGGTCGCGGATACGGATGCCGAGGCCGAGCTGGCGCATAACCGCGAACGCATCGGCCGGACGCCCGAGATAATATTTCTTCAGATCGAGCGGATTGATATACCAGGCTTCGCCGTTCTTCTCCACCTCGATGATGATGCGTCCGGAGAGGCGCTTAGCCAGGGCGGTATTGCCGGTCACCGGATTATTGCTGGCGGCAATCTGCTGGAAGTCCGAGTTGGTAATGCCGAGGCCGAGCTGGCGCATGATCCGGAAGGCGTCATCGGGCCGGCCAAGGAAGTAACGCTTGAGTTCGGTCGGATTGACGTACCAAGCTTCGCCGTTCTGTTCGACGCTTAAGAGGATCCGTCCCGAAAGCTGGCTCGATAACGAAGCGGCCCGAACCGGCATGAGCGGCATCAGGACGGCACAGATAAGCGTAAGGAGATAGAACGTTCGTTTCATATACCTCATCATACCAAATTCCCGACAAAACGACAGCTTTGCCGGGAACGTGGATCAGATAATGTCGGGATGCCGGGAATTGAACCCGGTCTACACGCACCCGAAGCGTGTGTACTACCGGTATACTACACCCCGATAACCGCCCGAAGGCGGAGAAATTATTCGTTTTTGCCCGTGAATCTGCTCGACAAATAATTGAAGAGCGAGATTACGATGCTGAACACCACCGCTGTCCAGAAACCGTCGACCGAAAAGCCTCCGACGATCGAAGACGCGAGCAGTACGAGCAGCGCGTTGATGACGAGGGTGAACAGCCCGAGAGTGAGGATATTGATCGGCAGCGTCAGGATCACGAGCAGCGGCTTGATGACTGCGTTGAGCAGGCCGAGCACGAGAGCGACGAGCAATGCCGTCCAGAAACTTTCGAGACCGACGCCCGGAAGGACGTAGCTGGCTAGGAGGACGGCGATAGCGGAAAAGATCCAACGGATAATCAGGCTCATAGAGAGTAGCTTAGTTATTATTTTTTTTCAAGTAGGTCGTCATTGCGGACGATTCCCTTGATGACGAAGTAGAGGAAGGCCATGACGATGACGAATGTCAGGCCGGCGTTGAAGACGATGCCGAAATCGAATGTCTGGCCGCCGATCATGAAAGTCAGGTTGGTGAATCCGGCCGGAACGATAAGCTTGATGAGCGGGGTGAAGAATCCTTTGACGATCGAATCGACGACATCTTTCGATACCTGAGCGGTAATGACGCCGATCGCCAAGCCGATGACTGAATATTGCTTAAGGAAGGCAACTAAGCCTTTGATAAATGAGCGCCGCACAGGAGGTGTCTGTTCTTCCATATGGTTATTCTAGTCGGCGAAGCAGTTCGTCGATGCGCTCGGCCGCGATCCTTAGATATTTCTTTATACCCGCTCGCTTATCACCCTCGCTCTCCGCGCTGTCCGGCGCATTATAATAATAATTGATGACGTCCTCGCTCAAGCCGTCGCGGATGCGCTGGGCTTCGCGGATGATCGCTTCATGCCGCGAAGCGGCGGCGGAACGGTCGAAATCTTCGGCCATATTAGTAGACCGTGATAAGGACGCCGGCGGCGATCACGCACAGTACGAGCCAGCCGATCGTCCAGCCGAGCAGAGCGAACGCTTCTTTCTTCTGGCCGTCATGATACATCATCGCCGGCTTGCCGAGGACGAGCAAGCTCGTTACCGTTGCCGAGATGACAAAGAGCAGGATCATGAACACCGGCATGAAGAAGTTATCCGGCTTGCCGCCGAACCACTGCTCGCCCTTTGACAAGAGCCATGAGACCAGGCCGATGTATACGGCCGCTCCGATGGCATCGAGGAATCCGCGCCACACCGATTGAGATGTCTTCATATAATTGTTAGTTAGGTGCTTTCAGAATATCGCAGAATCCCGAGAAGAACAAGTAAAAAGCCGCTTTCCTGTTGAAAGCGGCTTCCTGTGGACCTGAGGGGACTCGAACCCCTCACCTCGGCAATGCGAATGCCGCGCTCTACCAGATGAGCTACAGGCCCAAAACTTAATGATTATTGTAACATACGAATGCTGCGCTCTACTTCACCCCGCCCATACGGGCGGGGCAAGATGAGCTACAGGCCCGTACACCCGGCAAGATTACCGGGCCGGCACGGATTATTTTTTCTTCAATTCGATCTTCTCGATCTTCACGTCCTCGAGCGGGTGGTCATTTTCATTAACGGCGACGGCTTCGATCTTGTCGACGACGTCCATGCCTTTCGTCACGTGTCCGAAATTCGTGTGCTTGCCGTCGAGCCAGGGCGTCGCGTCGAGCGTCACGATGAAGAATTGCGAGCCGTTCGTTCCCGGACCGGCGTTAGCCATCGCGAGCGAACCGCGCACGAGCTTATGGCTGTTGAATTCGTCATCGAAACGGTAATCAGGACCGCCTATGCCATGCGTCGTCCAGTCGCTGTCCTTTGAATTCGGATCGCCTCCCTGGATCATGAAGTCCTTGATGACGCGATGGAACAACGTCCCGTCATAGAATCCCTTCTGGGCAAGCGTCAGGAAATTCGAAACCGTTACCGGCGATTCCGGATAGAACTCGATTTCGATCGAACCGTAGTTGGTCACGAGCGTCGCGCCCGAATACTGGGCGACCAAGTCTTGGTTTATCTGGTCAGGGACAGTCATAGGAGTAGTCGTTGCGGCGGTTTGCTCGTCCGGAATGGAAGACGGAGCTTTATCGCCATAATAAGAAGTTTGCTGAGCGCTTCCACATCCTGCCAAAATCAAGGCAAAAAGTAAAGCCGGCATCAGCACAAGGATCTTTTTAGCTGACATAGAAATTTTTCTTTAATTGTTTATCTTCCTCCTGACGCTTTTCCTGTATAACGGTTTTTGCCCGCTCGCGCAAGTCTTCAATCTCCAGGGTATCAAGTTCGCGGCTGCGGCTCTCGAGGTAGGCTTCGGTATTACGTTCCGGATCCTCGATGACTTCCGACAGCAGCACGTCGAGAATCGCCCCGATCTTGGGACCGGGCTTCATCCCGAGCGCCTTCATCAGGACGTCGCCGTTGATCTTGAGCATCTTGACTGAAACCGGATCAGCCTGGACTTTCTCCATCATATACTGAAGGTGGCGCAGCTTGTACGGCATCGCCTTCGCGACGCCGGAACCGAGACGGTCGGCGACGCGCAAGTCGATCAGGTCGGAAAGATTCTCACGGCCGACCTTGACGATGAGCCGGCGGACTGAAGCCGCTGTCACTTCTTCGACATTGTAGTAGAACATATGGTTGCGGACGAGGTTGACGACACGCCGGCTGTCGTCGGCCGAAAACTTGAGTCGCTTCATGATCCGTTCGACCATTTTCGCGCCGACCATCTCGTGGTTGTAAAACGTCGCGGCGCCATTGATGATCTTTTTTGTCCGCGGCTTGCCGATATCGTGCATTAACGCCGCTAAACGCACCTGCCAGGCCGGATTCGGGCAATGCTTGAGGGACAGGAGGTTATGGTCGAAGACTTCGCGGGTATGGTGATGGTTCTGCTGCATGCCGAGACCCTCTTCAAGCTCCGGAATGATGTAATTGAGGAGCTTCAATTCCTGAAGCTTGCCGATTCCCTCTGCCGGCCGGTCTGACGAAAGTATCTTGATGAGTTCGTCGCGGATGCGCTCGTTAGCGATGAATTTGATGATGCCAGCGAGCTTCATGATCGAGCGTTCGGTCTTGCCCTCGATCGAAAAACCGAGCTGACAAGCAAGCCGGACGGCGCGCAGCATGCGCAACCCGTCTTCCTTGAAGCGGTCTTCCGGCTCGCCGACGGTACGGATGACTTTCTTCGAGATATCTTTCTGGCCGTTGAAGAGATCGATGACAGTGCCGTCGAGCGACATGGCCAGAGCGTTGATCGAGAAGTCGCGGCGGGACAGGTCTTCTTCAAGACGATCCTCAAACTTCACTTCATCAGGATGGCGATGGTCGGAATAGCCGCGTTCGCTGCGGTAGGTCGTGACTTCGATGACATCGAGGAGATTCTCATCAGCATCGCGGATCGGCACGATGACCGTTCCGTAGACGTTCTCATATTTCCCTTCGGGAATAGCGTTCATGATATCGTCCGGTCGGGCATTCGTCGTCACGTCCCAGTCGTTAGGCTCGACGCCGCGGAGCGCATCGCGTACGCAACCCCCGACGATGTATGCTTCAAAACCCGCTTTGGATAAGCGGGTGATGATATCGGTAACGGCAGCGGGAATGGTCATGTTACTTTCCGGTATACATAAATTTCTCAAACGGGCTGACTTTGCCGGCCCGGAGGGAGACGCCCTCTTTAGCCAGCAAGGCGGCTTTCTTTCTCGAGCCCGAGGCAAAGCCTCCGATCGAACCGTCGCTGCGGACGACCCGATGGCAGGGCACGATCGGGGCATACGGATTCTTGTTCAACGCGTTGCCCACGGCTCGGGCCGCCTTCGGTTTTCCGACCAGGCGAGCGATGATGCCGTAGGTTGCGACCTTGCCGCGGGGAATACGTTTGGTCGCTTTCCAGACAGCTTCATGGAAAGAAAGGGTGTGCGGCTTGGCCATATTACTTGAGAAACCCGGCCGGAAGCAAGTCCCCATATCCGGCAGTGAACGTATCGACAATCTGAGGCAAGTAGAGCCACGCCGCGAGGATAGGAATCAAAATGAGAAGCAATTTTAGGACATCCATGACGCGCAGCCACTTCAGGTAGCGAGCCGTCTTCGCGGTAATTTCGCGGACCTCGCGAGTCATCGCTAGGTTTTCCTCAAGCAACTTTTTGACATCTTCCTCCATAAAATTACTAATATTAGTGAAATTATCTATACTCAGTGTACACTATTCTCCCCTCTTGCGCAAGACAGGAAATAAAAAACCGCTCCCTTGAGAACGGTTTTTCTAGCCTGATTAGTGATTTAAAGGCTAGACAAGCATGGGTATAGGAGCGAACTCATCGCTGGTCAACCTTTACGTCCGGACTTGATAAGCTTATTCAACTCGCGCTTGAAACTCTGGGCATCCTTGAACGACTGGTAGACTGAGGCGAAGCGGATATACGCGACCTGGTCCATCTTCTTCAGCTGCTTCATGACGATCTGTCCGATCTGTTCTGACAATATCTCATTCTTGCGCAGGGCCTGCAAATCGCGTTCGATCAGGTTGATGAGCTTCTTGAACTTCTCTTCGGTAATCGGACGCTTTTCAAACGCGCTCTTCAATCCTTTGACAAGCTTTGCCCGCAAGTACGTCTCCTTGCGTCCATCGCGCTTGACGACCGTCAGGTCGAGGATTTCGACTTCTTCATAAGTGGAGAAACGGAAACCGCATTTCAGGCATTCGCGGCGGCGGCGGATAGACAACCCATCAGCGGCGACGCGGGAGTCGACCACTTTCGTATCCTGGAAGTAACAGACGGGGCATTTCATATAGAAATTCTAACAAATACAGCCGAAAAGTCAATCTCACTGCGCTCGTATCTACCCTATGAACGAGGTTTAATAGTTAAAAAATGAACCGATGTTTCCATTGGTCCATTCTTTATATCGTCAATTGAATTACATCATCTTCTTGCGGATGAAAGTCGGGATCGACAGCTCGTCATCCTCTTCCTCATCAGCGCTCGGCTTCTTGGCGGCCGGTTCAGCCTGGGCCATCTTAAGGGCCGAAGGCTTTGATTTGGCCGGAGCCGGCATATGGCGTTCCTGATCTTCTTCGATGAACGGGGTCGGATTATAGGTCCGTTCCGGTACGGTGCTCATCGACGGAGTTCCGATCGGGCGCTTGCCGTTAAATCCGGTCGCGACGACGGTGATCTTGATTTCGTCCTTGAAGCGCGGATCGATGACGGCGCCGAAGATGATCTTGGCGTCCTCGTCAGCCGAGGAGGTGATGACTTTGGCCGCTTCAGAGACTTCATGCATCGTCAGGCTGGCTCCGCCGACGATCGTAAAGAGGATGCCGCGGGCGCCTTCGATAGACATTTCGAGCAACGGCGAGTTGATAGCCAGCTTGGCGGCTTCGATAGCCTTATTCTCGCCCGAGGCCTGGCCGATGCCCATCAGGGCTGAACCGGCGCCGGACATGACGGCTTTGACGTCGTTGAAGTCGACGTTGATGAGGCCCGGGATGGTGATCAATTCGGAAATTCCCTGGACGCCTTGGCGGAGGACTTCATCGACGACCATGAAGGCATCGAGGATAGAGGTCTTCTTATCGATGACCTGGAGGATCTTGTCGTTCGGGATAGTGATGATCGTATCGACCTTGTCGGTCAGTTCTGAAAGGCCGCGTTCGGAAATCTGTTTGCGCTGGGCGCCTTCGAAAGCGAACGGACGGGTAACGACAGCGACCGTCAAAGCGCCGAGATCGCGAGCCAATTCAGCGACGACTGGAGCCGCTCCGGTACCGGTACCGCCGCCGAGGCCGCAGGTAACGAAGACCATGTTCGCGTCTTTAAGCGCATCGCGGATTTCGTTCTGGGCTTCTTCGGCCGCGCTGCGTCCGAGTTCCGGATTCATGCCGGCACCGAGTCCGCGAGTGATCGCCTTGCCGATATGGATCTTCTTCGAAGCCTTGTTGTAATGGAGCGCCTGGACATCGGTATTGATCGCGACGAACTCGACTCCCTTGATTCCGGAATCGATCATGCGGTTCAACGCGCTGCCGCCGGAGCCGCCGACGCCGACGACCTTGATCTTTGCAAAACTCTCGATTGTTGGTTTCACTTCTGCCATAGATGTAGATTATAGCTGGCGCTCCAGCGCCGAAAAAGTAAAGGAGAATTAAAAAACTGCTGACACTAGTATAGCGCCGGCAGTCCAAAATGGCAAGCGAAACTGAACACAAATAGTGTTCATGCGCGGTCAGGGCTTCAGGGCGGAAAAAATATCCCGGATCTTACCAAAAGCTTTCTGGAACGGGATCTTGCTGAGAGTGCTGCGGCTCCCCTGGTCGCGAGTCAGTTGTTCCCCCCAGGCGACAAGGCCGAGGGCAGTGAGATATTCAGGGTCATTCACCTTATCGACGACTGTCGCGACTGTCCGGTTCACGCCGATAGCGGCAGGCAAACGGAGCTTCTTCTTTGCGACATCGAGGATGTCAGCCAACTTGGCCCCGCCGCCGATAAGACAGACACCGGCAGGCAACATGCCCGAGCGGTCAATCTTCTTCAGTTCACCATCGATCTTTTCAAAAATTTCTTCAGTGCGAGCCTCAATGATTTCTGCGACATAGCGGCGAGAGATAACAGTAATCTCATCAGTCAGATTCTCTTCCGCAACGAGATCACTAATGTCGATTTCATCCTTCTTGTTGAATTGTTCAGCCTTAGCACTGCCATAACGGATCTTTATCTTTTCCGCGAGGTTGATCGGACAACGCAAACCGATCGCGATATCCGAAGTGATATGGGCGGAACCGATGGGCAAGACGGCCGCGTGAAGTAACTCACCTTCTTCGAAAACGGCCAAACTGGTGGTAGTAGCGCCAATATTAACTACCGCGGTGCCTAGTTCTTTCTGTTTTGAAGAAATGACTACCCCCGCGGCGGCTAGAGGAGAAAAGACAAGGTCATCGATATTCAGGCCGGTATGGTATATGGATTTTGTCAAATTCTTTATCTGGCTGGACAGGTTCTGGATGATCAAGGCGATGACCTCGAGCCGGATGCCGGTCATGCCGACAGGATTCTTTATATCTTCCTGATTATCAACGATGAATTTCGAGGGGATAACATGGAGGATCTCATAATTCGGCGGAACAGCAAGGGCCTGGGCCGCTTCGATAACGCGCTGGACATCTTCGGGGTTTATTTCAGAATCGCTGCGGCTAACCGCGACAACGCCCCGGCTCGACTGGCACTTCATGCTCGGACCATTGATACCGACCCAGCTCGACTCGATCGGCGTACCAAGCAAGCGCTCCACTTTCTCGAGCGCCGCCGATACCGAAGCAGTCGTATCTTCTATCGAATTGATGATGCCTTTGCTGACCCCTTCAGAAGGGACGGAAACCGCGCCAATAATCTGGAGCTTGGCTCCCGCTTCAGTATCAACCCGTTGCCCGATTACGAGACGGGTTTCGAGGGAACCGATATCTAGTCCGGCAATTATGTTCTCTCTCATAGCCTGAATAAAGAATGTATACAACTACTAAGTATATCAAAATCAGCGCTTACTGCCAACTGAAAACTAAGGCGGCAGGCAGCAAAATGCTCAGTCCGACGATCAACGCTGCCAAGGAGGCCACCAATACGGCGGCGGCAGTCAGATCCTTGATCTTCTGGACCCGTTCATCAAGGCGAGGCTTCATCAAATCGCTGATCTGTTCGATCATCGTATTGACCAATTCGAGGGCGAGGACAAAACCGCAGGAGAGGACGATGATCGAGAACCTGACGGCATCAAGCTGAAGGAGGGTAGCGAGCGCGATAGCTAACAAAGCGAACAATACTTCGAGCCGGAAGTTATGCTCTTCCCTCCAGGCAGCGGATAAGCCGCGTCCCGCATACCCGAAACTTTTCACTGTCTTTTTAGGATGTATCATAGATGTGGCATCTTCGCGATTATATGTTCTCCAAGTTTCTCCATCAATGTCCTTCCTCGTTCCGTCTCATCCTCATATCCCAGCAGGTGAAGCGTGCCATGTATGACAATGAAAGCTAGCTCCCATCGAACGCCATGGCCATATGTTTTAGCCTGACGGCGGATCTGATCAATATCTACGACCAATTCGCCGAGCGCTCCTTCTACCGGCATTTCCGATTCCGCCTCTACGAACGATAAGACATCAGTCACTTTATCGAACCCGCGATACGTCCTGTTAAGCCGCCGCATCGCCCGATCGCCGACGATCGCCACCGAAACATCTCCGCGAGAACGGCGATCCGTAAGCGTCGCCTCGATCGCGGCAACGACGAGCGCCGGAGCGAAGCGCCGGCGCGTCTGGTACGTCAACTCAACAGCCATATATTCCTTACGCGCTCAGATTCAAACCACGGAGCAGCATTTCAAAGATATTCTTGTAGTTAAGGACGTTCCCGTTGCTTGTGTTGTATGTCAGGACATAAATATACGTCTTGTCCTTGCCGGTCAGATAGACCGTCTGCCCATCCGGAGTCCGCACACCGCTCCAGGTCGCTGTCACTACAAGCTGAGATGTCGGAACAGTATCAACGTTGAACGTCTGCTTATACCAATCGATGATTTCATCCTTGTTGGAATTAGGCTGTATGAGGACCTGGACGAATTGGCCGTCAGAGGCCGTAAATGTAACCGAGTCATCCGTCGAAGCGATTGTCCGCTCCCATTCAAGCGGATAGAGCAGGCTGAAACTAAATGTCGTATTGAGATACGTCCCGAGATTCTTATTTGCCGCCAGCTTGCCCTCCCCGGCGGGGTTGTAGCCGTTATTAAGCTCTTCCAGATCGCCATAATTATCAGCGTCCGAATCGCTTGCCTTGCTATTCGTTCCGAAAATTCCTTCCTCAGCGTTGGTCAATCCGTCTTGGTCATCATCGGGACCAGCTTTTACCGTACCGCCCTGGAGCGATGATTCTTCGCTTGCAGTCACCCACGTTTCTTCTTCAATTTTCCATTGGCTATTTTCGGCTATGTATCGAATCGTACCTATCTGACGGCCATTAGTTTTAGTAACGGTCAATGTCGAAGCTGTATCCGTTGTCGCTTCCTGAATATTTTCCGTCCCATCCAACTGCGGGAGAGAGTCTCCTTTCAAACGCGTAAGGAGGTCGCCCTGGCTGCCTACCGATTCCAGCTGCGTCTTACGCTCAAGCAAACGAGCGACTGCTGTCGAGCTACCGTACTTCGAAAAAGCAGCTATATATGCCTCAACCGTAGTCGCAGTTTCTACTTCGCTCCGATAGGCAAGATATGATTCTTTTGCCGTTCCAGAAGGACGAACTGATACTGCGGGTTCAATAGTGGGCGTAATCGTTCCAGTAACTATGGGTTGAGTGATTTCGTCCACGGCTTTGTTATTGCCCGAAAAGAGGCTGCTCACCAGCTCAGGTCTGATAAAATACATGTACAGTCCTCCGCCCAACAGCACAAAAAATAATATCCCGATTATCAGCAGCGCCATTCCGGAAATATTCATGTTCTTTCCGGCAACTTGGTTAGATTTTTGAAAATTCTCCGGCATGTAATAAATATCGGCATTATCAAGATTCGCTTTCGTAGACTCAGTCGAGGCCGTCACCTCTCGAACTGCCGGTGAAGCCGGAGGGATCTCAGGTGTATCGACGGATTGTAGCTGCTGCTGGTTAAACATACTGTGTAGTGAATAATTAACGATTTACGCCGAGTTCCGGCGGCACAGGCGGCCAAACCGCCCGTGGATCAGGATTAAGAGGATCAGTTCGATTCAGTATCTCCTTTCGATCGCTCACCGTGTCCTTATCGCTATCCTCAGAAAGGGGGTTTGTCTTATACACGTTTATTTCTTCCCGGTCAGTAAGACCATCCGCGTCCGTGTCTGCCTTCGCGATGTCGGTGCCAGCATCCTTTTCCTGTTTAGCGGCCAGTCCATCCCCGTCCGGGTCATTGTCAGAAAGCTTCTCCGCCGGATCGGCACCTCCAAAGATCAATTCAATAATACCCGGCCTTTCTCCCGAAGAAACCTGATCAGGATTTTTACCAACCAGGTACCATACAAAGAAAAGTATCAAAGCAAGCAAAACGGTTACCAGTAGAATGACCCCTCGATGGTTCTCCGGCTCGGCACCATGTTCAGCAAGATAACGGTCGAGCGATCCTGAGATGGGTGATGGGACAGGCTTAGCCGGTTGCTGGCGCGCGACAAAGACCTGATTTTTTGATTCGAGCGTAGGTGATGGCATATAATTTATCCTCCCGTTTCGTTACGCCCCGGAGTCGCGCTCTGCTCATTAGATATGGCGCTTTCCTGGCCAGCTGAAACTCGGGCCTTAATGGCGATATAATAAGTTGTGTTATTTAACAGATTCGGAATAACCTTCTGCATAGCATTAGCCGGAACGGCAACCGTCTGCTCCTGGTCATACTTACCGGGTTCGGTTCCTATATAGATAGTATACCCTTGGGCATTAACGAACGGCAACCACCGCAACGTTATCGAAGCGTCTCCCGGTGTCGCTGAAATAAGATACGGTTCATTCGGCTTCTTCCTAATTTCAGGGGAGTAATCGCTGACATTGCCGTACTGGTCGACTGAACGCACGGAAAGATAATAAGTGCCGTTATTATTGAGATTAGAGAATATCTTTGCGGGAACGTTTGGATTAACAGGTAAATTGATAACTGGTGAATTGACACCATATTCATTCTCCCCGGTGCGAGGCTGCGTCCCCAGATACGCTATGTATCGAACTGCGTCGGAAACCTTGGTCCAGAACAGAGAGATGGCCTTATCACCCGAGCTAACTTGCACAGTCGGAGCTGCCGGCGCCTGAGTATCAAGCGGCCGTAAAGAGACCTCGTTAGAATAAGATCCTTCCTGATTTTTTTCTGTTAAGGCCGTAACAACAAAATAGTAGGTAACATTATTGACGAGACCGTTGATCGCCGCGGAGACTGTCTTGCTGCCCTCTATTATCTTAGACTCGGTATAACGACCGGGACCGGTACCATAATACACTTTATACCTTACAGCCGTAGGAACCATCTGCCATGATAGCGTTACGCTTCCGCCACTCGGGACGGTTGTCCCGTTCAATCGAGGCGGTACCGGGCTGAATTCTCGGAAAAAGAAGAATTCCTTCAAAACATCGGGAAGACAGCTGCCGACGATACCATTGCAATTAGCATCTGATGTGCAGGTCTTTCCGGTGTTTGCCCCAAGCATGCATATCTTCCGCGCCGAAGTGCCTGAGAGCGGAGCGTCTTTGATCGCCGGCAAATCATCGCTAGTTCCGACTCCATTTGCATCGCGGCAGTAGTAAAGCTCGATTCCAGTCGCATCATCTTTCCATGGCCACGTATAGCCCGAAGGAAGCGGAGGGTACGCATAATAGACGGGCCAAGGATTCTCACACAGGAACAACCGGAGCTGAGAAGTGCCCTGACGCGTACTCCCCACCGTTGAGGGTTGATTAAGCTGGTCAGCTGTTATGGTAGCCTTAGCGATACCCACAGTCTGGGCGTCCCGCTTGTTACCGGCAATGGCGGTCGCCTGGTTTTGTATCTCCGATTGCTCGACTTTGGCAATCTCTTCATTCTCGGATGACCATCCCCATGTCCAAGCATAATACCCCGGAATCGACTGGAGCCCCTGGCCGGAGCGGTCCTGTGCGGTAGCGGTCAACGTTTCCGTCTGCCCCGTCTGCTGGAAGAGCTTGAAAGAGGGGCTAACTTTTACTTTTTCAACTTGACAAATGTCATTGCCGGTCGTAAACGTCCAAATGTGCGAATTTGGGTAGGCGGTGTTATTAAATAGCGCCGGAATCCGCGATCCTCCGACAGGCATCGCCAGCAATCCGATTTTCGCGATACTCGTAATACGCGCATTATAATGGTCTTTTTCCTCTCCTTCTCCCAACGTATCCAAATCACCGTCCCCCCGGATCACAACGTAGTATCTGATATTAGGTTCCAATGCCCGCGCCAGCTGGTAGGTCACCTTCGTTTGATTCTGGGAAACATCATAACCTATTGGGGTGCCGGATACCACGCAATAATTATTTGTATCGGCAAAGGCGGACTGTGTCAGAAGGGCCGGTACGGCTCGTGCGGCAAGGCGCTTGAAGAACCGCGCGACGGTACCGATAATGCCGGAATCAGTCCTTACGGATGCCAAGGGGTATCCGTTCGGACATGCAAGAGTTCCGTAATCACCGACCACCAGAACGTTGTCGTTCGCCGAGAAAGTAGAGATATCCATGCGTTGGCTGAAGACCGCCTCGATCACAGGATTGCGGCAGACACCGCTGCTATCAGGAGCGGGCGCTTCTTCGACCACGCGCGGCCGAGCCTGGCAGCAACGAGCGTCGGTCAGTCCGCAGCCGGTAGTCGTCGTATCGCCGCACTGGCTATCGGATGAACAGCCGCAACAAGCTCCACGCTCTCCCGAAGGACTCGTGCACAATCCCTGGTTTGCCACACAGCTTAATCCCTCGTCAATCATTTTACACGTGTCAACCTCGCTAGGATTAGTCGGCGGCTTACAGCAACAACGACAGGTATTGTCGGTACCGATCCCCCCTCCGCCGCTTAACGACGGCAAGAGGCACTGATATCCCTGCATGCACGTCAGGCTGCAATTGCCCGTATCGGGATCGCGACACGGATCGCCGGGCGGCGGTTCATCTCCCTTGCATTCGCAGCTCAAAGCGTCGCACCTCATCTTAGGCGGGCACGGACTGTTTTCGTCACAGACCCCGTTTGATCCGCACGTAATCGGAGCACTCGAACAACTCGCCTGACAGGTATTGAGCCGATCGTACGTACCGCTCTTAGCGGGCGCTAATGAGCAGGTATTAGGCGTCAGGTTCGTACAGCTATAATATGCGCAATACTTGACGTCATTCTCCAAGAAGCTGGATCCATCGTCCGGTCGGATGCTCGTACATGCGTCATTGTTTTTTCCATCGACACAGCATTGTTCATGCTTGGAGCACTCGGCGGGACTGGTGATTGAAGCACAATCAGTACAGACACCGGAGGGGAATTGAGGATTTACCTGACAGAATTTACCGCTCGTTCCCGCACAATTGCACAATCCGTCGTCAGGCACTCCTCCGGGTGCGCAGCCGGAACAGACACCAAGGCTCCCGCCTGCGCCACAGGAATCAGTACAAGACAAACCCGCGCAGCAACCGGGATTGCCCTCGTTCGTGTTCTGATTTTTGTCGCAACAACAATCGCATGAAGCACCAATGGTTTCTTTGCATTTATCATCGGATGAATCGCAGGTCGAGCCATTGGAACAGACTTCCTGTGCGGCACCGCACAACCCGACGTCCCCGCTAGCCAGACACGACAATCCGATACCGCAGACTTCGCAAGCGCCATTGATGCTCGTCGTATCAACGCAACGGCCTCCGCCTGGGGCGATTACCCATCCTGAAGGGCAGGTTCCGTTCCAATCAATATGCCAACGGGACTCATTCTCAAACAAACGACAGGTAGCGGCTATCGGCTGATTATTTACCTTTATAATTTGGTTGGCGGCGTTCTTGACCGTCTTAACGCTGCAATTTCCTGAGCCATTCTTCACGCAGCGGTTGAGCATCTGGTCATAGTGGCAAGCGCCGTTCTCGCATCCGGCCTTAGCATCGCAGACATCATCGCCGCAGTCGCCGGTAATCGTCGTGCCGTTTCCGGGGTACGGAGAACAGAGACCCGGTGAATTCGGGCAATAGAATCCGTCCAGACACTGGTTCTGGGAATAACCGGAACAAGACGATGGATCCTGGCAGGTGCTCAACCCACCGCCCGGAGGCGTCTTACATTCTCCGTTACAGCAGCTGCCATCCTCGCATTTATTTTCACCAGGGCGACAGCCGACACACTTGCTTTGAGCTTCATTCTCGCATGTTCCGGCAACACAGCAAGCCGTACCGCAGCGGACCTGCCCCGCACCGCACGTTGAGTCAGATCCTGTCGAGAACTGCCACTCATATACGCTCGTTGCCACTGATCCGTAGCATTCCGAAGACGAGGCCTTGCACTTGCCTGCTTCCGGCAAGCCCGCCGCACAACAAGTGGCGCCGGAGCCGCAATCGGCATCCTGACGGCATTGGCCGACAATAAAATTCAAACTATTGGAAACCTGTACTGGAGATCCGACGACAATGCGGACAGGTCCCGACGCAGCCTGCTGCGGAACAGTCGTTACCGCTTTCCACGGCTTGATACCGGAAACGTTCTGGTCAATATTCCAGAAACTGATAGCCGTTCCCTTCTGATCCTTATTATTATAGAAACGAACGATACTGGTCTGCTCATTATTATCCTGGAAATATTCGCCCCATACGGCAACCTCAGAATTTGCCTGTCCGAGCGACGGCTCGATGCGGCAGATGCCGGGATTCGGCGTGCCTGAGGTTACCTGGAACATCAAGGTGCCGCTATCCACGGGGGAAAAACTAGGTACGGACACGGTTATCTTGAAGCTCCCGCTGCCAACATCCTCAGGAACCTTAACGATAATCTGCTTATCGCCCCAAACACTCGCCGCGCAGATATCAGGAAACGCGTAATCGGCCTCACGTCCTGAAGTATCACCAAAGTAAATCTTACTAGTTCCGCGGACCGCCCCGAACCCTGACCCTCGAATGGTGACATATTGTCCTACGGGTCCGGAAATGGGCTCAATCGAACTGATGATAGGGCCCGCGTACGGCTCGCTATCCTTCACAAACAAGATAAAATTGCTTTCAATGTTCGACTTCTGTACGAAGGTGGTAGTCGTACCCGTAGCAAGGTTCGGAACAGTGGCTGTTCCTCGCTGAGCGTTCGTAAAGACTGACAGTGGCGATTTGAGACTACTCGACAAGTTGCCGTAATAAGCTTCCGAGCTCGACAGCTTCACGCCCTCGTACTGGATAACGTCGTTAAGCTTTCCTTTATCCGGTGACAATGCGCAAATGCCGGGACGCTCAATCGTATTGTTCTTAAAATCATTGATAAGGGATCCGTCCCCATCGGCCGTCGAATCAGAAATTTGCTTGGCTGTTTCAACAACGATAGGACCTTCCCCGGCGCCCGCCGGTACGATAGCGATTACTTGACCATCGCGCCACACATTGGCCACACAGGCGGGATTGCCAAAGGAATCATCAGCAAGAGGGGCTTCAATGCGTCCGCCGGAGCCGTTAGGGAAGAAAACCTTGCCACGCGCCGCACCGAAGCCAGAGCCGCCGATCGTGACGAGGTTTCCCGTCGCGCCATTCGGAGTACCGAGATCGCATATCGCATTAGTGCCGCAATCCTGGACTTCAGTCTGCTTGCGACAAGCCTTATTCTTATCATTGGAGCAGAATCCTCCCGCGGGGCTCACCCAGCCGATACGAGGCGCGTTAAGAGCCTCGCAAGATACGCAGCTCCCTCCGCAATCAATGTCAGTCTCATCGCCGTCCTTAACGCCGTTGCAGCAATGAGCGGGCGATATAGGAATCTGTTTTTCAACGGTAGCCTCGTTGCTGTCGATATCGTACGCCGTAGCCTTAAGCGTAAGGCTTTCTCCATAACCGGCAGGATCGAGCGGCACTCGCGCTTCAAAGGGACTGCCGATGAAGGGGTTCGAATTATTTATGACGGAACCCACTGGATTAAGGTTCGCAAAAAAATCTATTTTCGAAACGCCATAATTATCGATGCTAGAAGCCGCTAACTGATTGGTCGTGGAACTGCAGACTTGCTGCGTAAGAATATTAATGCGAGGGGCCTCAGTATCAATAACCTCGCCAGTCATAAACTGGATCGAACAACGATAGACTCCCGTGCAGACTAACGTCTTGTTATCAATGCTCATAATACCGCTCGATCCGCTCGCGGCTTCAACGGTATATGAGGTATTCTTTTCAAAGCATTTCAAAGTGTTATTGGGCGCTTCGCAATTCGCTTCGGGAACGAACTCAATGACCGAACCGCTAACCGTGCGCGATCCGGCAACATCTGCTCCGTCCTTCTTTATAGAAAAAGTCGATTCACTGACAGTGTTTTCCCGGACGGATTTTGTAAAGCCGAATCGAACAACGGCGTTTCGAGGAACGTTTACTGATTGATGAGCCGGGACGGTACCGGTAACTCCGAATATATTCTCTCCCCCGCCGAGCGACGAGCACTGAGTCGCCTGACAAGATCCATTGCAGCAAAACTGTCCCGGCGAGCAGGCCGGACTGCAAACGCCCCCCGGACCTGGGCCACCGACTGTCGTATCAACGAGGCGGCTCAGGACAAACGTCACGATCGCGAATGAAGATACGATAATACCGAGACCGATGGCCGCCCGTTTCAAGAGCTTCTTCGCCTGGTCGATCTTTTCTTCATTCCCACGGGCAGACATCCAGAGCCAGCCCGCATACAGCATGATGATGACGCCGATAATGCCGATAAAGCCGAGGGCGATTTGGATGATACGAGCAACGATGATTCGCGGATCGGTGTTTGACAAGCCGGTCTGGGACGCTTCATTGAGCCCGGTATCGACTCCTTGGGCAAATACCTGCGTAACCGCCAAAGCACCGCCCAAGCAAAGGGCGGCTATGAGGAACGTATAGATGATGCGTTTCGTACGTGGAGTCATACTTACGGACAGTTACCGTCAGGAGTAAGGATAGCGGTCGGAACTAAGCTGCCATTCGTATCGCGACAGCACGACGGCTTGGCTGCTGTCGCATTACAGGTCTGGCTGCCTGACGGCTTATAACAATTCTGATAGATATCCTTAACACCGGAACCAACCTGCGCCTGGTATAATGTCGAGTCAGAGAAAATTCCATGACCCAGTATAGCGGACGTACGGTCGGGACGGCCATCGACAGGATCGACATCGCGATCGATTTTCTGCACCCAATAACCGATCGGATCGTTAGCCAAGCTCCATAAGTTCACAAGCTTATGCGTGACTTGCTCGAGGCCATTATCGATTATGATCGAGCCGGTTGAAAGGCTGGAGGAAAGCATCAGCTTCGAGAAAACGACTTCGATCGCTTGCGCCAGACTGACACGGCTCTGATTATTGACAACGCTGGTTGACAAAATCTTAGGCGATGTGAGGTCGAGGCGGTCGCTTACCCAGAATGACCAACGGTAATTGTCGCCTTTGCCGCCATTGTCCTGGATCGTCTGGTTCTCATCCCAAGTAGCAGTCTGCCCCTGCGGATTATCATTGCGGTTGCCGTCAAGCGAGTTGTCGGCAATATCCAGGATACCGTTGATGCCTGAAGCGACCGGATAATTCTTGCCGGAAGACGGATCGGAACAAACCCCAGCTGTACAAACATTAAACGGCGAGACTGTACAATTTCCATTGGTTGAACAAGGCAGCAAGGCGGCGGCGGTCGCCTCGACTCTCAGGCTCGAATTTGCCGGCAAACAATAGACGCTTTCGCCACAGCCATTTACGCCGCATTTAATATCAGAAATGAACTCGACTGTCTTGTACTGGTTTGAAACGACAAATTTGCCTGCAATCTGGTCGCCCTGGCACTTACCGTTAGAGCACTTGTATGAAAGGCATTCATTATCCGCGGCGCAGTCAGCATTAGCGGCCCTTGCCGCCGGGGCGTCATTCACGATCCGTAGCGTAGGTGCCAACTCCTGGCTCGTTCCGGCTACCGTCAACGGATTAACTGTCTCATTGAAGTTGATTTGGATGACCGCATTCTTCGGTTGGTCCTGGCGGCCCTTTATCGTGAATGTCGTCGTCGCGTCAGATCCGCCCTGCATCCGCGAAACCGCCAGCGCTACCGGATTCGACGTTGAAAGCTCGAGATTGTTTCCGGAACTGCCGGCGACTTTCGTCCGGACGGTAACTACCGCTTGGTTCGACGTCGCTGTCATTTCCGGATGGATAGAATTTACCGCTGATGCGATGTTCGCGGCAGTCGCAGCCCGACTCCCGCCAACGGCTATCTGATTCGCGTTCGGCTGACCGGAAGCGATAAAGCTGTACATCTTGGAACCGATCGTCAACGTATCGGGCTGGGTCTCCCGCTGGACCGCGATCTGCCAGCTCGTTCCGACAGCAAAGCCGGCATCGAGAACGAGGGTGAGGGAGCATGGATTGATTGAAACGGTATTATTAATGATCGCGATATCAGCCGGAAGCAGCCCGGGCTGGGTATACCCTATGCGAGCGGTCGTAGCATTGAGTATCGAAACGGTGACGGTCCCATCCGAGCAGGTGTTCGTGCCTTCGGCGCGGGCTCCAACCGGCGTCGGAGGCGGAGTGGTTCTTGAAACGACCGCGGCGGCGGCTCGGTACGCGTTCGGTTGTCCTCCGACCGTGATCGTTCCTGTAGCTACCGTCGCCTGGCTCTGGCCGCTGACTACGTCCCCTTCTGAATCGGGAAGCGGGAAAATGCCTCCGTCCCCGACGGCAACGATTTTCGGAGATATAAGATCGAGTAAGTTGCTAACCTCGAATGTCCACCGGAAGTCAGCCAAGCCGAAGGCGTTCTGGCCGTCAGCCTTCTTTACGTTCTGCGTCAGGTTAACTGTGTAATCAAAAGCGGATAAGGCCGAACCAAGATAGTCGGGAGCGGCAGGCTTAAAAACGAATGTCATATTGTCGTTTGAAAATGCCGCAACATTCACTGTATTGGTTGCCGAATTATCGCCGATAGTCGTCCTAAATATCTTAACGCTCGTCGGGCGAATTTTCGCGCCGGGAGCGCACTTAGCCGGAGATTCGTTAGTTACGCTATCGCAGATGCTCGCCGCTTGGATCGGCTGGCGGAACGTAACGATAATGCTTGTGTTACGCGGTACATTTTTCTGAAACGGTTCCGGATACACGCTCTCTATGATACCGTTGCCGAGAGAGCCGATACCTTGGCCGTTAGTATTGTTTCCCTGATTGCCGCCCTGGTTACCGGTGGTCGCTCCGACCAAGCTGTTCAAGATGAACGTAACAATGGCGAATGAAGAAAGGATGATCGCCAAGCCGATGCCGGCGTTCTTAAGGATGGTCTTTGCTTGCGTCACCTTCTCTTCGTTTCCCTTGGCCGTCATCCAGATGAAGCCGGCGTACATGATAAGGCCGAGCGCGATGACGCCGAGGAAACCGAGAGCGATTTGGATAATGCGCGCGATCGTCACCCGGATATCCTGGTTAGACAACCCTGTCGCGTTACCAAACTCGATCCCCGTATTGACTTGCGCATCCGCGGACACGGCAAAAACTACGGCGCAGAGAGCGACTAAGGCGAAAGATAGTATCCGTTTTCGAATAGGCCGCATGGGGCGGGGTTTTTTTTGACTAAAGAAAGCCTTGCTTTTATAATCATACTACCACATTATTTTCGCCCTGCGCAATCGCTCAGCGCCCTAAAGCCATGACCATCGATCAAGTCATCCAACAACTTGCCAAGCAGCGGTCGAAAAAAGACTGCGAGATGGTCCGGCGCGCCTACGTGTTTGCGCTCGCCGCCCATGAAGGCCAGCTTCGTAAAACAGGCGAGCCATACATCGACCATCCCCTCCATACCGCCTTCATCCTGACTAAGATAAAAGCCGATACGCCGACGATCATCGCTGGGCTGCTCCATGACGTGCCGGAAGATACGGAACGGACGCTTGACGATATCGAAGTCGAATTTGGTCCCGAGATCGCCAAGCTCGTCGAAGGAATCACGAAGCTTTCTAAGATCAAGTATCGCGGCATCCAACGATACAGCGAAAGCCTGCGCAAAATGTTCTTAGCCATGGCCGAAGACCTCCGCGTCATTTTAATCAAGTTTGCCGACCGTCTCCATAACCTACGGACACTCGATGGACTGAGCGAGGAAAAACGCCGCCGAATCGCCCAGGAAACGCTGGAAATATACGCTCCGATCGCCGGACTGCTCGGTATCTGGAGCCTTAAATGGCAGATGGAAGATATCTGCTTCAAACATCTCTATCCGGAGGAATTCAAGCAACTTGAGTACCGCTATGAGATCGAACGCAAGACCGAGCTCAACGAATATATCGGCACGATACGGAACATCATTAGCGAACGATTAGCGGCCGAGGGCATCAGTTTCGAGATCGAAGGCCGTTTCAAGCACCTCTACAGCATCTGGCAAAAAATGAATACCAAGCACCGAAACTTCGAGGATATCCAGGACGTCTTCGCCTTACGCATCATCGTCCCGACGATCGCCGACTGCTATAAATCCCTCGGCATCATCCATTCTGTCTGGCGGCCGAATTATAACCGCTTCAAGGATTATATCGCCGTTCCGAAGCCGAACGGCTATCGTTCGATACATACGACCGTCTTCGGTCCGGGCGGCAAACCGACTGAATTCCAACTCCGCACCCCGGAAATGCATGAAGAATCTCTCTACGGCATTTCCGCCCATTGGTACTATAAGAATAAGCGTGCCAATGCTGAGGAAAAAACGCCGGCCTGGGTCCAGGATATCCTCGATATCCAGCGCGACGCCAAGGACAGCGGCGATTTCCTGACAGAAATGAAATTCGATATCTTCCAGGACCGCATCTTCGTCTTCACGCCGAAAGGCGACGTCCATGACTTGCCCTCCGCGGCCACGCCCATCGATTTCGCCTACGCCGTCCATACCGATATCGGCAATAAATGCGTCGCCGCCCGCATCAACAACCGAATGGCATCAATCGATGAGATCCTCAAGAATGGCGATGTGGTCGAGATCGTAACTGATAGCAATCGAAGCGGTCCGAGTACCGACTGGCTCAAGTTTGTCAAGACTCGGCGAGCTCGCGATAAGATAAAAGAGTTCTCGAAGAAGTCCCGGCTCAGTTCGATCCGCCGCTTTATCCCCGGATTCAATAAATAAGATCGATCAGTCTGATAACAAAAAACCCGAGCGCCATGCTCGGGTTCTTTAATATGTATCTTACCAACGTCCGCCCATCATCTCATCTTTGAACTTGCCGGTCTTACGTTCATATTCTTTCTTATCGCGGAGTTCAAGACCGATCAATGCGCTGACTTTTTTCTGGCGCTCGTTCTTGTCTTTGCGGTGGTACCGGTTCTTGCGAGCCTGCTTGAGCGTGCCGCTCTGCTGCAACCGCTTATTAAAGCGGCGCAAAAAAGCTTCGAACGTTTCGCCTTTCTTTCTCTTGAATTCAACCATAGTGCACACCTGCCTTTCTAGAACTTATACATATAAGTGTTCACACTGTAGCCCAAAAACAGCCTCCAGTCAAGAGTCAGGGGGCTAACCCTTACAACAAAAACGGCGCCTCCGGGGCGCCGTATTGCTATTTACTGCCGAGCCTTTTCTCAAGCTCGTGAATGATCTTTTTGGCATCAACGACTTCTTGGGCACCCGATTCCATGTCACGGATGATGATCGTCCCATCCATCAATTCTTTCTGTCCGATGATGAGCGTAAAACGCACATTAAGTTTCTGAGCTTCTTCAAGCTGGTGCTTGAGGCCATTGTGGAGGAAGCCTTGGCTGACGCGCAGACCGCTTTTCCGGAGCTCTTCAAAGAGAACCATCGCTTTCTGCCGAGCCTGGTCGCCGAGCTGAGCGAGATAGACATCGGATGTACGGTCTGAAGAGAGAGGAAGATTCAGGCTGCGGATACGGCTGACTGTACGGTCAATACCGATTGAGAAGCCGGCGGCGGCGACATCGCGTCCGAAGAGACGCTGATGGACCGCCGGATATCGTCCGCCCGTTCCGAGAGTCAACTGCTTGCGGCCCTCTTCTTCGGGGGTGACGAATTCGAAAACGGTACGGGAATAAAAATCAAAACCGCCGAAGAGCTTCGGATTGAGATTGTACGGGATGCCGAGTGAATCAAGATACTCAAGAATAGCGAAGAAATGATTCTTCGCATCTTCGGACAAGAAATCAACGATCTGCGGAGCTTCTTCGTTAAGTTCTGCCACGCTCTCATCATCCGACAATAGGACGGCGAGCGGCTGCTTCGACATCTGTTTCTTTAATTCTGCCGGCACCTTCAGTTTCTTCGTCTTCTCGCGATAATATTCGGAAAGCTTGGCGAGATATTGGGTCTGGCACTCGACATCCCCGAGGCTATTGATCTCGACCTGGACATCGAGCTGAAGTTCCCGGAAAAAATTATAGCCAATCAAGATAAGCTGAGCATCCGCCATCGGACCGTTATCACCCGTCACATCAAGGTTCCACTGCGTATGTTGGCGATACCAATTCGACTGAAGCTTATCAAAGCGGAATAATTGGCCGAAAAGGCAGGTTTTTATCATGGAAACCTCCTCGTTGATCAAGTTCTGCTCATTAATGACCCGGGCCAAAGAGGCCTTGAAATGATGGCGCAACGCGACTTTGTCATTGCCTTTGTCGATGAAGCTGTAGAGTTCCTTGGCGACGATATCGCTTGATTTTCCGTGGAGCCGTTCATACAAGGCGAGCGGTTCGATGACTGGAGTTTCCAGGCGATCATAATCATACATGCGGGAAAGCTGGATGGCCTTGTCGCATGCCAATCGCCAATAACGCCACTCATCACCAACGATATCCTTCATCCCCTTGAGATGGGACGGCGGCTCTCCTTTACGGGTTGCTTTCACGGCCGGAACCGCTACCGGCCTTTTCTTGGGTTGTACCATATGCGCTAATTACTAATATAAGAAGGGGCCGGAAATGTTGACACGCGTCCGAGCGGCCAAGCTCGGAAAAACACGCGGCCGATAATATAGCTTTTCTTGACAGCACCGAAGCTGCGGGAATCCTTCGAACCGTTGCGGTTATCGCCGAGGACAAAATACTCGTCATCATCAAGTCTCAGCGGATCATCCGATGACGCGATAGTCTGGAGATTCTCCGGCAGATAGCCTTCTGACAGTTCTATCATCTGGCCATCTTGGTCAGTGATATACACATGACCGTCCTTGATCTGCACCGTTTCTCCCGGTAAGCCGATAAGGCGCTTTATATAATAATCCTGAGGATCGCCGGGATACCGGAAAACGATCACATCGCCTCGCTCCGGCTCATGGAACCGATAGCTTATCTCATCGACCATAAGATACTCGTTATTATGGAATGTCGGCTCCATTGAGGCGCCGTTGACATAAAACGGCTGGAACAGAAAGTAACGGATCGGCAGGATGATAGCCAGCGAGATAAGGATCATCTTGGCGATATCAAGTATGAATTCAAGGGTTTTCTTCATAGGGAGTCAATCATTCGTTAAAGACGCGCTTCATGATTCTGCCATTTAACCATATTACGCCTTTCTTTTCAACCGCTTCTCGGTCTTCAGGATATCGACCGTGGTGCGAATCGCGGTGTCCGGATTGAGCGACATGCTGTCGATGCCGCATTCGACAAGGAAACGGGCGAACTCCGGGAAGTCGCTCGGGCCCTGGCCGCAGATGCCGACCTTGGTCTTCGTCTGCTTGCCGACGTGGATCAGATACCTAATCAATGATTTGACCGCTTCGTTATTCTCATTGGCAGTACCGGCAACGTTCAGATAACCGGCATCGCGATCGATACCGAGCGTAAACTGCGTCAAATCATTCGAGCCGATTGAAAAGCCGTCGAAAAGTTTGGCAAAGCGCTCAGCCAAGATAATGTTCGTCGGGATCTCGGCCATGACATATACTTCAAGCCCGTTCTGTCCCTGTTTCAATCCGTATTTAGCGAGCAACTCCAGGACGCGCTTCCCTTCTTCGATCGTCCGGCACATCGGAATCATCAGCTTGACGTTAGTCAGGCCCATACCGTCACGGACCCGCTTGAGCGCCGCGCATTCGAGGGCGAATGCCGGTTCATATTTCGGATCATAGTATCGGTTCGCCCCGCGCCAACCGATCATCGGGTTGGCTTCGATCGGTTCGTAGGATTTTCCGCCGATCAGGTTGGCGTATTCGTTCGATTTGAAATCAGCGAGACGGACGATTACCGGCTTCGGGTAAAACGCCGCGGCAATCAAGCCGACGCCTTCGGCCAGCTTGTCGATGAAGAACTCTTTCTTGTCATCATACCCTTCAGTCAGCTTGGCGATCTGAGCTTTTACTTTTCGATCGGTCAACGATTTGAAGTTGATGAGCGCGAGCGGGTGAATTTTGATGTAATTATTGATGATGAATTCCTCGCGTGCCAGCCCGACGCCGTCATTCGGGATGAATGAAGCCGTAAAGGCGAGCTCCGGCGAACCGACGTTGAGCATGACCTTCGTATGCGGCCGGGCGAGCTTCTTGACGTTGGTCTTCTTGACCGTATATTTGACTAATCCGGGATACACATTGCCATCATCACCCTCGGCGCAGCTGACCGTGATTTTATCTCCCGGTTTGATCCGGGTCGAACCGCTCTCGGTGCCGACGACGCACGGGATCCCGAGCTCGCGGCTGACGATAGCGGCATGACAGGTGCGTCCGCCCTTGTCCGTAACGATCGCCGAAGCGATCTTCATGATCGGTTCCCAGTCCGGATCGGTCATATCGGTGACTAGGACCTGCCCTTTCTTGAACTTCGAAATATCCTTGATGCTCATGATCCGATTAGCTTCGCCGGCGCCGATCTTCGAACCGACGCTCTTGCCCCTGACGATCGGTTTCGGATGTGAAGCGAGCTTGTATTCCTCGACGATGCTATAATCGCGGACGCTATGGATCGTTTCCGGGCGGGCCTGGACGATATAGACTTTCTTTTCCGCACCGTCAACCGCCCACTCCATGTCCATCGGCCGCTTGTAATGCTCTTCGATGATCATCGCGGCGCGGGCCAATTCCTTAACCTGAGCGTCGGTAATCGAATATTCGAACTGCTGGCTGGCTGGCACCGGAACGTCCTTGACCGGACGTGTGCCGCCGCCGTCATACACCATCTTGATGCGCTTGCGTCCGCGGGCGCGGTAGATGATCTGGCCGGTCGGCTTGAAGACGAGGAACTCGTCCGGATTGACCTTGCCCTGGACGATATTCTCTCCCAGTCCATAGATCGAATTGATAAGAACGACGTTCTGGAAACCTGATTCGGTATCGATAGTGAACATGACGCCGCTCGAGGCGATATCGGAACGGACCATCTTCTGGATTCCGACCGATAAGGCGATCTTGAAATGGTCGAAATGCTTATCGACGCGGTACGAGATCGCGCGGGTAGTGAACAGCGAAGCGATGCATTCCTTGACGGCTTTGAGCAACGCTTCATGCCCCGATATGTTAAGATAGGTGTCCTGTTGGCCGGCGAATGAAGCGTCCGGCAGGTCTTCAGCGGTCGCCGATGATCGGACAGCGACATGGAGCTGGCGCGTCTTATATAATTTTGAAAGCTTATCATAGGCCGCCGTGATCTCCCCCTTCAGATCGGCCGGGAATTCGGCCCGGATGATAGCATCACGGACTTTCTGGCTGCGGCGGGCAAGGTCGTCGACCTTATGGGTATTCAACCCTTTGAGGATTTTCTTTATTTCATCCATCAAACCGGTTTCCGCAAAAAAATATCGGTACGCTTCCGCAGTCGTAGCGAATCCATTCGGGACACGGACGCCTTTTTTCCCGAGCTCGCGGAACATCTCACCGAGCGAAGCATTCTTGCCGCCGACCGAAGGGACGTCCTTGATCGTCAGATCCTTATAGAATTTGATGAACGACATATATTAGAGTTTTATTTTTTCACTTAGATGGTAGAGAAAAGGCAATTTAACCCATTTGCCTCCGTACGCATTAAGAAAGCCAAGAGCCGCCATGATGATGCACGCGAAGGCAAGCAACTGTCCGAGGAGGGGCACAAAGGATAAAAGAGCGGCAACAAGCTCCAATAGAAAGAGGACGAAACCCTGCTTCGCATGGAACTGAGCGAATTTTGACTTTCTGCGCAGCAGAAGCGGCACGAGGCAAAGCGCCCAGATATATGACATCGCTGCGAACGCCTTATTCGCTTCTATGTCCGGATCGAAAATCTTTTCCTGTTTCATATGGTATGTCCCAAGTATACCATAAAAAAAGCCGACCTTTCCGATCGGCTTGCATACCTGCATCTGCTTCATGCTACATCCCCATCACCGTCTTAAAAGACAATTTGCTTACTTCCAGAGAATAAAGCATCCTAACCTGCATTTTCTTCCCGAATCGCTGCACGACCTTTTGCGAAAGGTCATCCGCTGATGGATCGAATTTAAATCGAACAAGCTCCGGAAACTGCTCCCGCAGGCTCGTACGGCATATGTCATCTTTCTTGCCCGAAGCATCCCTTCCCATTCTCTCTGCCATCACATCAACCATGAATCTTTCCATGGCCAATATCTCTTTTCCTATTTCTTCATCCTCCCTCAGTTTCTTAACATCATGAACGACAGCAAGGATGGCTGGAGTAGAGAATCTTCTTTTCTTCGATACTGGCTTGGAAAAATGCTCCTTCATGCGGCCGCCATTCTTGACGGTTCTTCCCATTAATCGGATGCTGCCGGTTCCGTGTAGTCTTTTTCCCACTGTACACCTCCAATTTAATTTAATAATGAACGTTTGTGCGGGTGGAGAGACTCGAACTCTCATGCCTTGCGGCACCAGCTCCTAAGGCTGGCGTGTATACCAGTTTCACCACACCCGCAGATAAGAATTTTCAATTCTTAAATTAAAATCTTCAAATAATTATTAATGTCTAAGTATGAAATTTAAAGTTATGCTTTTTTGGAAGTTTGTACTTAAAAATGGATAATTCTACAGTGAATGTACCATAGTAGCATAAATCCTGCTATAGTAAAGCCATCAAAAAACATGAGGATTTTAGCCATCGAATCAAGCTGTGACGAAACGGCCGCCAGCGTTGCCGACGGTGTCCGCGGACGCCTCCGTATCATCTCGAATGTCGTCTCGTCCCAAATCGATATCCATTCGAAATACGGCGGCGTCGTACCTGAAGTCGCCGCGCGGGAGCACGTCCTCAATATCCTTCCGGTCGTTGAAGAGGCATTGGAGAAAGCCGGCATTGCTCGCAAAGACGCGCCGAAAAAGCTTTCAGCGATCGCCGTCACGACCGGCCCCGGCCTCATCACCTCGCTCATGATCGGCATCGAAACCGCGAAGACGCTCGCCTATGTCTGGAACCTTCCGATCGTATCGGTCAACCATATCGAAGGCCATCTCTATAGCAATTTCATCGATGCGGGCAACCCGGCGTTTCCCGCCCTGATCCTGACCGTTTCCGGCGGCCATACCCAGCTTGTCCTGATGAAAGACCATCTGCGCTATGTTTCTGTCGGCGATACCCGCGATGATGCGGCGGGAGAAGCGTTCGACAAAGCCGCCCAGCTCCTCGGGCTCGGCTATCCGGGCGGGCCGCTCATCTCGAAGTTCGCGTCACAAGCCGATCCGAAAAAATTAGAACAAAAGAATATCGTCCTGCCGCGGCCGATGATGAACGATGCGAACTTCGATTTTTCGTTTTCAGGGCTGAAAACCGCCCTGCTCTACACGGTGCAAAAAGACAGGAGCTATAAGAAGTCCATTCCGGAATACTGTTTCGCCTTCCAAGAAGCGGTGGTCGATGTCCTCGTCTCGAAAGCAATGAAAGCGGCCGGAAAATACGCCGCGAAATCAATCATGCTAGCCGGGGGCGTCGCCGCTAACCTGCGGCTGCGCGAACGCCTCGCCACGGAAGCGAAGAAGCACGGCTTCGCGTTTTCAATGCCCCCCTTCCAATACACGACCGACAACGCGGCGATGATCGCGGCCGCCGGCTACTTCAAGTTCAAGGCGGGAAAAACTACTCCCTGGAAAAAGCTGAAAGTCGATCCGAACCTGGAACTCTGACCTCACCCCGGTCTGCTTTGCAGTCCGACCCTCTCCATCTTTGATGGAGAGGGCGATGAGGCTGAAAGCCGAGTCGGGTGAGGTCAACTGATCCGAACTTGTAATTATAAATAAAAAAGAGGGCTGAATGTCAGTCCTCTTTACTGTTCGTTGCAAAGAATCTAGGCGACTCGTGATATTACCATTTCTTCCACGTCTAATATACTCATAAATTCAATCCGTTGCTCAAGTGATTTCTTAGGAGATACCTTGATACTGCGTACATTGAATATTCGACGAGGCAAGACTGTTTTCACAAGCGCTGTGATCGTATTAATGAGCTCGGTTTTTTTCTCTCCTGTCTTAAGAGCTCTCGCTAAAACTCGCTCGCAATCCGGAGCGACCTTATATATATAAGGAGTAATTAGTTTCTTGAGATATAATGCGACATCTGCATGCCTCGATGAATCTCTTTGCGAAAGAAGCGGCATCGGTTTCTGGCCTCTTACTATTTTTAGCAATCGTACCGGAGAGAACTCTTTCTTTAGCTGCAACTCAAGTACCAGTCTAACAACGTAAAAAGATTTATTATATTTGATCGGTATTAAGTATAAAAGATCATTCGAAGCATTCTTGCAATCTTTCCACTCGCTTGGTAAAGAGAAAGTATACTCTTCACCCCTGCCCCATACCGGCGTTTTGGGTCCCGCCTTCAGAATCCGGCCGTCAGATAAGATAACGATCTTATATATCTGTTCTCCGTCTTTAGGCTGATCATTCCGGCAGTGGGTAATATATTTTTTTTCTATTTGATAGCGCACCAAAAAGAAAATCAAAGTTACGCCCTGGGCTATATATATCACTTCAACCCTTGAGGTCAGGAACAAGAATGGCGACACTATAGAAACTCCCGTAATAATCTCAGAGAAAAATATTAACAAGATAGCGGCCATCACCGCCAAACCATATAGTATTCCTATACCGGCGAGCATTATTTTAGGCCGTTCCTTATCAGAAAAAGAGGAAAGCAATAGGAAATAGCCTTTGATATATGACTGTACTTTCTTCATTGTCCTAGGCCTCCTTGCGCCCGGGATTTTTTTTTAAATTGACGATTATGTGCCTCTATAATAGGAGAATAAATCCTCGTTGTCAAAGATGACAAAAAGCGTATAATCGGATAAACTGACGATATGAAAAACACATCAAAACCCATCCTTATCTCCGGCATCAAGCCGTCGGGCGACCTGCATCTCGGCAACTATATCGGAGCGTTATCCCAGTGGGCGAACCTGCAGCGGGACTACCGCTGCCTCTTATTCCTCGCCGACTACCACGCTATTACGATGTATCAAGAGCCGGCAGTGCTGCGCCAGCGCGGACTCGATATCATCCGGACATATCTCGCCTGCGGCATCGATCCGCAACACTGCATCATATTCCGCCAATCTGATATTCCTGAGCATACCGAACTCGGCTGGATCCTCAATACGATCGCCAAGGTCGCCGAGCTCGAAAAGATGACCCAGTATAAGGACTTCGTCAGCCGCAAAGAAAACAAGGAAGGTCCGGGAGCCGGTTTGCTTAATTACCCGACGCTGATGGCCGCGGATATCCTTCTCTATCAGGCGGACGTCGTACCGGTCGGCGATGACCAGAGCCAGCATAACGAGATCACCCGCGTCCTGGGCCGGCGGTTCAATACTGCCTACGGCGAGACCTTCACGATCCCGAAAACCCTTCTACGCGACCATGGTGCGCGTATCATGCAGCTCAACGATCCGAAACGCAAGATGAGCAAGAGCGAACCGGCCGGCTGCATCTTCTTAAATGATGATCCGCTCGCCGCACATAAGAAAGTCAAGAAAGCCGTGACTGATTCCGAATCCCGCATCATTTATAACCCCGAACTCAAGCCGGCGATCTCGAACCTGCTTGAAATATATTCGGCCTTGAGCGGCAAGAAGATACAGGAGCTCGAAACCCTGTATGAAAACAAGAGCTACGGCGATTTCAAGGGAGACCTCGCCGACGTCGTCGCGACATTCCTCGAAGATTTCCAAGAAAAGTACAATGCCTTCTCTGATGACGACGTCAAGAAGATCCTCAATGACGGCGCCGCCCTCGCCAAGCCGATGGCTGAAGCGACGATGAAGAAGGTGAAAAAGAATTTAGGAATTAATTAATTTACCTCCCCTGTCTTTTATGATGCAAGAAAACCTGAAACAGCTTGAAGCGGCATATGAAATCATCAAGGATAAGAATCTCCTTGCGATCGATGAGAAGAAGAACGAAATCGCGATCCTGAAATCGCCGAAGCGGCTTGTCCGCGTCAGCCTGCCGATCGCGATGGACTCCGGAGAAATAAAAGTCTTCGAAGGCTACCGCGTCCAATACAACGACGCCCGCGGCCCCTTCAAAGGCGGCTTGCGCTACCACCCTGAAGTCGATGAAGATGAAGTGACATCGCTCGCCTTCTGGATGGCGATCAAATGCGCTGTCGCCGATATCCCGATGGGAGGCGGCAAGGGCGGCATTATCGTCAACCCGAAAGAATTGAGCAAAGCGGAATTGGAACGCCTGACCCGCGCGCTCGCCCGCGCCCTGGCTCCGGTCGTCGGACCGACCGTCGATGTTCCGGCTCCTGATGTCTATACGACGCCGGAGATGATGGCCTGGTTCCGCGATGAATATGAAAAGGTTACAGGGAAAAGCGCCGCCGGCGTGATTACCGGCAAGCCGCTCGAACACGGCGGCTCGAAAGGGCGCGATAAGGCGACCGGCCTCGGCGCGGTCTATGCCCTTGAAGCCTTGCTCGCCCAAACCAATAAGAGCGGACAGGAAATCACCGTCGCGGTGCAGGGCTTCGGCAATGCCGGCCTCAACTTCGCCGAACTGGCGCATCCGGAATGGAAGATCGTCGCGACGTCCGACTCTAAAGGCGCGATCCATAATCCGGCCGGCCTCGATATCGAAAAGCTCATCGCCTATAAGCAATCGACCGGCTCGGTCGTCGGCTTCGAAGGTTCGACAACGATTTCCAACGAAGACCTGCTCGCCCTTGACGTCGATGTCCTTGTTCCGGCCGCCCTTAATAGCGTCATCACCGAGAAGAATTGGGAACAGGTCAAAGCCAAGACGATCGTCGAGATCGCGAACGGGCCGATCAGCCTTCCGGAAAGCCGGAAGCTGGCCGACAAAGGCGTGACGATCATCCCGGATGTGCTCGCCAACTCGGGCGGCGTCGTCGTCTCGTATTTCGAATGGGACCAGAACATGAAGGACGAGTCGTGGGACCTCGACACCGTTAACAGCCGCCTCAAGGAAAAGATCATCGCCGCCTTCAATGCCATCTGGAAGTACAAGGAGGAGTACGGGCTTGATATGCGTACCGCCGCCTACGTTCTCGCCGTCAAACGGATCATGGAAGCGGAACGCGAACGCGGAATGTAATTTCTTCGATACCTAAAAACACCGCCGACGGCGGTGTTTTTTTATCCAACTTGTCAGGACCGTATCAGCTTGAGAACTTCCTCTGTTTTCTCTTTCATGATATTCGATGCCGCCGCTTCCAAATTCAATCTCAGCAACGGTTCGGTATTTGACTTGCGGACGTTGAACCAGAAATCGGGATACTCGACCGTCAATCCGTCGAGCGTGTTCTGATTGCCGTCGGCATACGTATCTTTGATCGCTTGGATCACGGCATCGGGATCGGCGACCTTGGTATTGATCTCGCCGCTATGGAAATATTTCTCAAACGGCCGGGCATACTCAGCCAGCGAAAGGCCGCTCTGGGAGATTTCAGCCAGCAATTTCAAGGCGACGATGCCGGGAACTTCGTAGCAGCCTTCGTTTTCCATGTTAAGGAAAAAGTGCCCCGATGATTCTCCGGCAAAATAGGCGCCGGCATCGATCGCGGCTTCCTTGATCAAGGAATGTCCGACCCGAGTGACGAGCTGCTTGCCTCCGTTCTCGACGATCGTGTCATACGTGATCTTTCCCGGACGGATGTCATAAGCGATCGTCGCGTTCGGCTCCTGCCGCAGGAAGATCTTACAGAGGATCGCCCGGGTGATTCCCGGTTCGAGCGGCGTGCCGTCATTATCGATGAAGAAGATGCGGTCGGAATCGCCATCGGTAGCGATGCCGAGATCGGCTCCGCCGGCTTTGACCCGCTCGCACAATGCGGCGACATTTTCTTTCTTGTACGGGTCAGCTTCATGGGCCGGGAACGTTCCGTCGAGCTCCCAATTCATCCGCTCGACCGACAGCTGCGGCAGATACGTGCAGAGCTCATCGAAATACGGCGCGCCCATCGCGTTGGCCGTATCGATGACGATCTTCATCGGCTTGATAGAATCCGTATCGATGAATGACAGGTCATGACGGATCTGCTCGACGAGCACATCGGCTCGCGAAGACAAGCTTCCTTCGCGTTCATGCGGCGAAACACCTTCTTCGATCAACCGGCGCAGATCCTGGATGCCTGAGGTCTCGCCGATCGGCAGGGCCATATTGCGCACCAGCTTGAAGCCGTTCCATTCTTTCGGATTATGGGAAGCGCTGACTTGGATGCCGCCGTCATACTTGAAATGGGCGACCGCGAAATAGAATGTCGGTGTCGAAGCTAGGCCGATATCGATAGCATCAGCCCCGCCGGCGCGGAGGCCGCGGATCAGCTCGCTATGGAGAACCGGGCTTGAGAGGCGCATATCGCGGCCGACTACGATCGTGAATTCGTTGCGGCCGAGCTCTTCCCGGCGCAATTGGCAATAGGCCAACCCGAGATCGTAGGCGAAGGCATCGTCAAAATCGACGCCATGGACGCCGCGGATATCGTAGGCTTTGAAGATTGAGGGGTTATTCATGCCTATACCGTATCATCTGTTTATGAGAGACGCAAATGGATAAAAAAAGAGCCCTCATGATGATTCCATGAGAGCTCAAAGTTCTTTTTGCATTCCTTACTTAGAACTAAATGGCATCACGATCTTTCTTCTGTCGAAAAAGTATCTCAGCCAACGAAGAGCTTGCTGGCGCAATTGGCCAATACGAGCTCTTCCTAATGTACCGGCGTCATGTTTCTTGGTATAATTTTTATTTTGCGGCGCAAGATGAGCACCGATCTGTTCCTGACTCGCCGTTTTATCAGTTGTTATTCCAAATGACATGTCAACTATTGTATATAAACGAGAATCCTTATGATTTTCGAGAGCATCAAGAGCTCCCGCGAAGTCGGGATATTCCTCCGGCCATTTCAACGGTCCCGGCTTTATTCCGAACGCTTCCGGTATGGAATGCCTCCAGAATAATTCAACCATTTTTTCCCTCAGACTGTCCTGAGAAGTACAGCACTCATAACTTCCCTTCGTAGTAAAGAAATCATCGATAAAAACGTTGATGTAATTTTCCTCTATTTCTTTTGCTTTATCTGATGATAGAGTTCTCGCAAATAAAGGATTTGCAGAGCTTACATCGAAGACAGCCCGCAATAACTCTTCGGGCATGTGTTCGGGTTTCATGCTTTCAGGCAGCATATCGATTGCAGCCTTTAACATATCCTGCAATGCCGCATCAAGAGCCAGTCTGATCTCAAGAAAGTTGATATACTGTCCCATAACCTGGCGGAGCGCATCCTTGATGATAAAGGAAGGCTTCTGATCAAACCATGGTGTCCACCACTCGCCCTGGCCGTAATGGATTCCCAGCGCGATGTTAAGCAGATTCTTGAATCTATCTTCCGCTGAAACAAGTATCACCCCTTTAACGAGAGGGATATCCTGTTCTGCGTCAATGAATCTTAAATCCAACAGCTTCTGACGGCTTTCGTCCTGGGTCAGACCTATATTCATAAGGGCCCAGATTAGCGCCTTCGCGTCATCTATGGATGTTATTTTATGCATTTTTTCCTCCCTCCTTCGAGAGGCATATGATATTTTTGGTATTGATTTTTAATGTACCAGAATATCATTATTTGAAGGTTTTGTCAAGATATTCCCGTTTTTCCCTAATAAAAAGCCGCTCTTGAGGGCGGCTTTTCTGGTAGCGTTTACACCTTAGGCAAGAATCGTATGTGTGGTCATTGCTGGATTCGAACCAGCGACCTCTCCGATGTGAACGGAGCGCTCTAACCAACTGAGCTAAACGACCTTAGCGATTATCCAGCGCTTCGTTCACGAGCCGATCGGCTTCCTTGTTCTGCTCGCGGCGGACATGGCTGAAGGTGACTTTCTTGAACTGGAGCGTCAGGTTATGGACTTTCACGAATTGCGGCGCCAGCTCCTTGTTCTTGACCTTGTATTCCCGGTTAAGCTGCTTGACGACGAGCTCGCTGTCGAGGATGCAACTGGCCTGCTCGGCGCCGAGCTTGAGCGCTTCTTCAAGGCCGGCGATGACGGCCTGGTATTCCGCCTGGTTGTTCGTCGTCTCGCCGATATAGCGCGAAACGGTAGCGAGTACCGCGCCGTTCTCGTCCGCGATGACCGCGCCGATGGCGGCCGGTCCCGGATTACCGCGGGCGCCGCCGTCTGAATGGATGATAACGTTATTCATTGGGATTGCTCGGCCGCAGGTCAATTATCTTAAGCTGGGCATCGCGGCGGCCGTTGAAGATATTGAAACACAGGGTATAGGCAACGTCAATCCGCTGGCCGATCCGATACGCCTTATATTCTTCGGCTCGTCCGAAAGCCAATGCCCACATGCCGCCGAGACGGAACTTGATATGTTTCTTGTCCTGGCCCATTGTCATGACATCTTCGATGACGGCATTGAAGGTCGCGAATTTCGGCTCGGGATTATTCTGTCCGTACGGCACGAATTTCTCAAGCTCCTCGATCAACGAATCAGTGATAGCGAGGAGAGGCAATTCACCGTCGAGATGGAGAACCGGTGACAGATCGACACTGCCGAGCTTCTCCTGAGCGAACGTCCGCATCGCTTCCATGAATGCCGCAAGATGAGCTTCGCTCTTAAGCGTGAAACCGCAGGCGGCTTTATGCCCGCCATAGCGCTCGAGCGACTCTTTGCCGATATCGAGGCTCGAACCGATATCGAACTGTTCGATCGAACGGCCCGATCCTTTGACTTTGCCTTCCGATTTCGTAATGACGAAGCACGGACGGGAGAACCGTTCGCAGAGCCGGCCGGCAACCAAGCCGATCACTCCCTCCGACCACGAACCGGCCTCGCCGCGCAGTTCAGGCGACACGAGGATAAGCAGCTTTTCGTCGACCTGCTCGCGCTCGACGATTTCGGCGCAGGCAGTGACGATATCTTCGGTCATTTTCTGGCGCTCGATATTCTTTTCATTGAGTTCGGCCGCGATCGCTCTCGCTTCAGCGCGATCGTTCGTTGCCAGGAGGCGATAGGCGGTATTGGCATGATCGAGACGCCCGGCGACATTGAGCCGCGGCGTGATCTGCCAGCTGATATTCCATTCCGAAACCTCGCCGTCTTTGATCTTCGCCACTTCCATCAATTCGCGGACGCCGAGACGAGGCTTCTCGTTAACGGCTTTCAGGCCGCGCTTAACAAGAAGACGGTTTTCACCGAGAAGAGAAACGCAGTCCGATATCGTTCCGATAGCGGCTAGGTCGATGACAGCTTCTTCAAGCCGCGCTTTATCATCCTCAGACAGCGTCGAACGGCTGATCAGCGCGGTCGCGACCTTGAACGCGACGCCGGCGCCGCAGAGATATTTGAAGGGATAGGTTTCTTCTTCAAGGATCGGATCGATGATGATGCACTCGGGCAGGTCGGAGACTAAGGACGGACCTTCATGGTGATCGGTAACGAGCACGTCGATGCCGAGCGCGCGGGCGGACGCTACTTCGGCTTTGGCACGGATACCGTTATCGACGGTAATGATCAGTTTGACGCCCCGGGTCGCTAATTCGGAAATGATCTCTTGGTTGAGCCCGTAGCCCTGGCCGAAACGGCTCGGGATCCAGACTTCGACATTGGCTTTGAGCGTCCGCAGGACATGCTCGAGCAGGGCCGAGGACGTTACGCCGTCGGCATCATAATCGCCGCAGATGACGATCTTCGAGCCTGCTTTGATATGAGAAATGATGAGGTCGACAGCCGCTTCCATGAACCGGAAACGGAACGCATCGTAATCGACCGGATTGAGCTCGGGGTGGAGGAAGCGCGCGATATCGGCCTCGTTCCTGATGCCGCGGTTATACAAAAGCTGCGCCACTACGGACGGCTCTCCGGCGAGCGCTTCGATGAAGGCCGCCGGCACAGGTTCATGGATCTGCCAGCGTTTCGGCATATTAGAGGCCCGGAGCGAATGTCCAGGCGAACATGGAAATGATGACCATGATGCTGATGACCCACCAGATGACTTTGATAACTCGTTTCTGCGCCATATTATTGCTTTAGTAATTTAACAAACGTATCGCTCGGAATATCGACGCTGCCTTTCCCTGACGCCATCATCTTTTTCTTGCCTTTCTTCTGCTTCTCGAGCACCTTGCGCTTGCGGCTGACGTCGCCTCCGTACAGTCCGGCCGTAACATCCTTACGCATGGCTGAAATCCGTTCGGCCGCGACAATCGCCCCGCCGATCGCGGCCTGGAGCTTGATGACGAACATCTGCTTGGGCAAGCTTTCTTTCAACGTCTCGACGATTTCCTTGCCGCGCTTATGGGCGTCGTCCCGATAAACGATGACGGAAAGCGCTTCGACTATATCTTCAGCGACCAGAATGTCCATCTTGACGACATCGGCTGGCCGATAGTCCAGATATTCATAGTTGATTGAAGCGTAGCCCGAGGAAACGCTCTTGATCCGGTCATAAAAGTTAGTCAGGATCGTCGCCATCGGAATTTCGTAATGCAAGACCAGGCGTTCCGGATCAAGATACTCGGTCGTCAGATAGATCGCTTTCCGTTCTTGGACCAGATTCATGATCGGTCCGATATAATCCTTCGGCGTCACGATGTCGAGCTTGACCCACGGCTCTTCGATCAATTCCATCTTCGTCGGATCGGGCAGCATCTGCGGACTGCGGACGATGAGAGGCTCGCTCCTGCCCTTGACATGGACGCGGTAGGCGACGCTCGGCACGGTAACGATGAGCTCGAGGCTGTATTCGCGACGCAGACGTTCCTGGACGATCTCAAGATGCAACAGCCCGAGGAAGCCGCAACGGAAACCGAGTCCGAGCGCCTGCGATTGCTCAGCTTCGTACATCAAAGCCGAGTCATTGAGCTTTAACTTTTCAATCGCGTCGCGTAAGCGGCCAAAATCGTTACCCTCCTTCGGGAAGATACCAGCGAAGACCATCGGTTTGACCTCGTGGTATCCCTGGAGGGACGGAGCATCATGTCCGACGAGCGTCAGCGTATCGCCGACGCGGCATTCCGTGACGCTCTTGAATCCGGTAACGACGTAGCCGATCTGCCCGGTTTGTAGTTCACCCGTCGGAAAATAATCCGGCTTGAAGATGCCGACATCGAGGGCTTCGCTATGGGCATCGGTCGCAAGCAGATTGATACGGTCGCCTTTCTTCAGCTTTCCATCAACAACACGCAGATACGCGACGACACCTTTGTACTCATCGAAATTCGAATCGAAAATAAGCGCGCGTGTATCGGATTGTTCATTGCCCGACGGAGCCGGGATGCGGTCGATGACGGCGTCGAGGATTTCAGGCACGCCCTGGCCGGTCTTGCCTGAGGCGAGCAGGATCTCGTCTTCGTTGCAGCCAAGCAGCTTGATGATTTCATGCTTGACGCGCGGAACATCGGCCGCCGGCAAGTCGATCTTATTAAGCACCGGAATAATAGTCAGGTCCTGCTCGATGGCAAGATAGAGATTAGCGAGCGTCTGCGCCTGGATGCCTTGCGACGCGTCGACAAGCAGGACGGCGCCTTCGACGGCCGCAAGCGAACGGGAAACTTCATACGTAAAGTCGACGTGACCCGGCGTATCGATCAGGTTGAGCCGATGGCCCTTGTATTCCATGGCGACCGGCGTCAGCTTGATCGTGATGCCGCGTTCGCGTTCGATGTCCATGCGGTCGAGCAGCTGGGCTTTCATCTTGCGCTGTTCGACGGTTTTCGTCACCTCGAGCATGCGGTCGGCCAGGGTCGATTTGCCATGGTCGATATGGGCGATAATGCAGAAATTGCGGATATTTTTCATACGGTCTGTTAAAGCAGTATAGGTTAAAAGAACAGTATAATCAAGTGTTTAAATAAAAAAGCGAAGCAAGCGCTTCGCTACATATAACGTAATCCTTTTCCTTTTTACTGGACCATTTCGACCAAATTCACGATAAAGCCGCCGGCATACTTGAACCGTGCCGTATCATTGATTGAAAAGGGCAACGTGGGATCTTTGGTCGTCTGGGGAATATTCACTTGATATTTCCCTCCTTTAATATCGATAACCAATCGGGTCTTACGCTCGGCGGGACTGTATTTTTTCTCAACTATAGTCCCCGTCTGAATGCCGTCAAACTGATATTTTTGTTGCTGTATCAGCAGGAGGCCTAGTGCGCAAAAGAAAAGCCCCAGTAAAAGCAAATTAATACCGATTTGTTTTTTTTGTTTTCTTTCCTGTTCCATTATGTTTCTCCGATTTATTGATAGATTATCCCAACGGCCCAAAGCCGGTCGGACAATCTATCAATATCGTTTCAATGAGCATACGGCGAAACTACCATACTCACCTGATTTTGTCAATGAAATAGCTCCTTTTCAGTATCACCCAAACCTTGTTTCAAAGGCGGTTGTATGGTTAAATACAGGTACTAAATATCTATCCCATGGCCATGTTTACGTATCCCGACCTTGCCTCTCATGACAGCGCTGTCATGGATCTCATCAAGAAAGAAACCGAACGCCAGGCCGACGAGCTCGAACTGATCGCTTCGGAAAACTACGTTTCCCCGGCCGTCCTCGAAGCCCTGGCTTCCCCGCTCGCCAATAAATACTCCGAAGGCTATGCCGGCCATCGCTACTACGGCGGCAACGGCGTTATCGACGAAGTCGAGACCCTCGCTATCGAACGCGCGAAAAAGCTCTTCGGCGCCGAAGCCGTCAATGTCCAACCGCTGTCCGGTTCGCCGGCCAACGCCGCGATCTATCTCGCCTTGCTCCAGCCCGGCGACACCGTTCTCGGACTGCGGCTCGATCACGGCGGCCACTTGTCGCACGGCCATCCGATCAACTTCTCGGGCCTGATGTACAACTTCGTCCAATACGGACTTGGCGAAGACGGCCGCATCGATATGGACCAGGTACGGACGCTCGCGCGCGAGCATAAGCCGAAGATGATCGTCGCCGGCTTCAGCGCCTACTCGCGCGAAGTCGACTGGAAACTGTTCAAAGAGATCGCCGATGAAGTCGGCGCTCTGACATTCGCCGACATCTCCCACCCGGCCGGGCTGATCGCCGCCGGCGAGCTTGCCAATCCGGTTCCGTTCTTCGACGTCGTCATGACGACGACCCATAAGACGCTGCGCGGACCGCGCGGCGCCATGATCATGTCAAAGGAAGCCTTTGCCAAACAGATCAACCGCGCCGTCTTCCCGGGTATCCAGGGCGGGCCGCATGACAACATGACCGCCGCCAAGGCCGTCGCCTTCGGCGAGGCTCTCAAGCCCGAATTCAAAGCCTATGCCAAGCGCGTTATCACCAATGCAAAGGCCATGTGCGATACGTTTGCTTCCCTCGGCTACGATATCGTCTCCGGCGGTACCGATAACCATCTCTTCGTCGTCGATCTCCGGAGCAAGAACCTGAGCGGCAAGGAAGCCGAACGGACCCTCGAAGCGATCGGCATTTCCGTCTCGCGCTCGACCATCCCGAACGATCCGAATCCGCCGCTCAATCCGTCCGGCATCCGCATCGGCACGCCGGCGATAACGACCCGCGGCATGGATCAGACAGAATCGAAGCGCATTGCGGAAATCATGGACAAAGCGCTGATGGATAAGGATACTGACGCCGTCATTGCCGAGTGCAAGCAGGCGATCAAAGACCTCTGCGCTGCCCATCCACTACCCTATTGATATATGAAACTGATCGACGGTAAAGCCTTAGCCGAGACAATCAAAGATAAAGTCGCCGCAGAAATCAGCTCCTTCAGCGGCCCCCGACCGGGGCTCGCTATTATTTTAGTAGGTGAGCGTCCTGACTCGAAGCTCTATGTCGGCCTCAAAGAAAAGCAGGCTAAAGCCGTCGGGATCGACACCCATCTCTATCGCTGTCCGGAAAACGTTACTCAGGAAGAACTGGTTGAGATGATTACGTTCCTCAACGCCGACGATGCTGTCGACGCGATCCTTATCCAGCTGCCGCTTCCGGCGCACCTCGATACCGGCATCATCGTCAATACGATCGCGACCGAGAAAGATGTCGACGGCTTCACGAAACAGAACCTTGACCGGCTGATGGGCGTCGACGCGGCCGAAGCGGTCATGCCGCCGGTCTACGGAGTCATCCTCTCAATGCTCGCGAGCATCGGCTACGGCCTCTCCGGCAAACAGGTCCGCCTTATCGTCAATTCCGACATCTTCGAACAGAATCTCGCCGAAACGCTTCGCCGCCAAGGCGGAGAACTTACGGCCGATACGAAAACGGCGGATGTCATCATCACCGCCGTCGGCAAGGAGAACTCTCTCACGGCCGACATGGTCAAGGACGATGCCGTCATCATCGACATCGGCATCACGCAGCATGAAGACGGTTCGGTACACGGCGACGTCAATGCCGACTCCATGAAAGACAAGCCCGGCTATCTCAGTCCGGTCCCCGGCGGCGTCGGTCCGATGACGATCGCCATGGCCTTCTGGAACACCCTGCAGATCTTCAAGAAACGACATAACAAATAAAATAAGTTTAACTGTCATCCCAGCAAACGAAATGTGCAAAGCACATTGAGTGCAAGCTGGGACCCAGGGTCAGCCACATACAGCGCGTCCTATCGCCCTGAAAAATAGATACGGACGCAACTTTTAACACTGGCTCCCAGCTTTCGCTGGGATGACAATTTCAATAAACATGGTAAAAATCACCGACCTCCTTCACCAGTACTACGGCTTCTCGAAATTCCGCCCCGGACAGGAGGAGGCGATCGAAGGCGTCCTTGCCGGCCGGGACACCGTCGTCATCATGCCGACCGGCGGAGGCAAATCCCTCTGTTACCAGCTTCCGGCCCTCGCTTTGCCCGGAGTAACGCTCGTCGTCTCGCCCCTCATCGCCTTGATGAAAGACCAGGTCGACGCCCTGACCGAACGGAGCATTCCGGCAACCTTCATCAACAGCGCCCTGAGCGCGGAAGAGACGGCCGCCCGGCTCGAGGCGATATCGCGCGGAGAATACAAGCTCGTCTATATCGCGCCGGAACGGTTCTATAATACCGATTTCACGACGCGGCTGTCGGAAATAAAGGTCAGCCTCTTCGCCGTCGACGAGGCCCATTGCATCAGCCAATGGGGGCATGACTTCCGCCCGAGCTACATGAAGCTCAAATACGCGATCGAGCATGTCGGCAACCCGCCGGTCATCGCCCTGACCGCGACAGCGACGCCCGAAGTCCGCGAAGACATCATCCGCCAGCTCGGCATCAAGGCGCCGCTGCAGGTCGTTACCGGCTTCGCCCGTCCCAACCTCCAATTCGGCGTCTCTGAGGCGGCCGACAGCCAGAAGCCGTACATCATCCTCGACGTCCTTTCGAGCCTGGGTCCCGACGCGGCCGGCATCATCTACGTCGGCACGCGCGCCAAAGCCGACGAACTGTTGGAAATACTTCTCGGACAGGGAATCGAAGCCGTCGGCTACCATGCCGGCATGCAGCAGGAAGACCGCAAATGGGTGCAGGAAAATTTCATGACCGGCAAAGCCCAGGTCATCGTCGCCACCAACGCCTTCGGCATGGGAATCGACAAGAAAGACATCCGTTTCGTCATCCATTCCGACCTGCCCGGCACCATCGAAGCGTACTACCAGGAAGCCGGCCGAGCCGGCCGCGACAACAAGCCGAGCGTCTGCCTCCTGCTCTACAATCCGAAAGACCGCTACCTGCGCGAATTCTTCATACGCGGGGACAACCCGACGCCCGAACTCGTGCGCGAAGTCTATGAATATCTCCTGTCGTATAACCAGAGCCGCATTCTCCTGACGTACGGCGATATCAAGAAATCGATCGGCGACGATTCGCCGGAGATGGCAATCGGTACGAGCCTGAAGATCCTCGAACAGTCGGGGTACATCCGCCGGGCCCGCGAACGCGTCGGCCAGGCGACGCTCAAACTGACGACCGACGTAGGCGCCGCCCGCGACAGCCTCGGCCCCCGAGCCAAAGTCCAGCTTGCGACCTTCGACAAGCTCTTCGGACGTTTTGAAGACAATCTTAAAGAAGGCTGGGAAACCAATCTTGAGGAAGCGGCAGGGCTTATCAATGTCGGAAAAGATGCGCTCGTCCGTCTCATTAAGAAATTAGCCGATACGGGCGTCCTCGAGTACACGCCGCCCTTCAAGGGAACCGAAATCGAGATGGTGAAAGAAGTCGATCCGAGCAACCTCGAGCTCGACACCAAAGCGCTCAAAGATAAGGCCGCCCGCGCCTATGCCAAACTCGACCTGATGGAGAATTATGTCTTCACGACCGGCTGCCGCCAGAAATACCTGCTCGAATATTTCGGCGATGACGAACTCGAACGCTGCGAGAAGTGCGATACCTGTCTCAAATACATGGCCTTCGCGGTCGCGGACAACGAGACCGTCGAGGTCGTCGCGGCCGCCAAACCTGCCGGAAAGCTTTCGACGAAGCTGACCCAGCTCGAGACCCTCGACCTGATCAATAAGAAACTGTCGCTCGAACAGATCGCCGCCGCCCGCGAGCTGCCGGAAAAGGCGATCGCCGACCATATCGTCTTCCTGATCGAAAAGAATCTCAAGCCGGACCTGAAAAAGATCGTTCCGCTCAAGCACCAGCAGGCGGTCGAAACCTTCCTGCGCCACGAACCGGCCGCCACGCTTCCCGAAACCGTCGCCCAGTTCAACGGCGAGATTCCGGAAACGAGCATCAGGATCATCCGGGCAGCGCTCGGGAAAAAATAAGCGAAACAAAAACTGTCCGCCGAATCGGCGGACAGTTTTTTAGTAGTATTATTCAGCTGGCGTTTCGGCCGGAGCTTCTTCCTTCTTCTCTTCCGGGGCTTCAGCCTTCTCTTCAGCAGCTGGCGCCTCTTCAGCGGGAGCGGCTTCTTCAGCTTTCGGAGCCGGCTTCAGGGCTTCAGCTTTTGCGGCCTTTTCAGCTTCAAGAGCTTTCTTGCCGCGCTTCGAGGCCTTCAGCCTGTCGCCCTTGATGATCTCTTTCGTGATCAAAAGGTTGTTGACGGTCGGCGACATCTGCGCGCCCTTCGAAATCCAATGCTTGACGCGGTCGGCTTCGATCTTCAATTCCTTGGTATGCGGATTGTACGCACCGAGGATCTCAAGCGCCTTTCCGTACGGATCGCGGTGCTTTTCCGAGATAATAAGGCGGTAGGTCGCGTAGTTTTTCTTGCCGACGCGGGATAAACGGATAGTTAACATAGCGTAATTAAATGGTAAAACTGAGCACTAGACGGTACGAAGATAATATCCTGTATGCTCGATATTGTCAATACTAACGACTCTGAGCGGGTAAGGGGAATCGAACCCCTATCTTAAGCTTGGAAGGCTAACATAATAACCATTATACGATACCCGCAAGGAAACAAACCTATAGTATTATAAAATCCCTATGTACGCAACCTGAGCATGGACCTGAGCCGGCTTGTCCCGACGATATGAAAAATACTGCTCAGGCTCTTCAAATGTGCACTCCGGCGAAACCGTGATAGCCTCGTTCCTGACGCCGGCATCAACCAGTTGTTTGCACACGATGCCAGCGAGATCGATATACGAAACTTTTCCCTTCCGTTCGATAAATTCAACATATTTGCCAAATTGTAAAGCCACATCTTCAAGAACGGAAAAATGACATGCGCGGATGTGCGGGCCGATTGAAACGCCGATATCTTTAGCTTCCACGCCGAATGTCTCGCGAAATGCGGTGACAACGTTGGCAACGATATTAGCTTCGACGCCACGCCAGCCGGCATGGGCCAAACCGACGGCCGTCTGATCAGCGTTATAAAAATAAATAGGCAAACAATCGGCGGCCGTTACGGTCAGGATGACATGTTTCTCATTCGTGATAAGAGCATCGGTATGCTTGATAATTCTGCTTTTGTCGATGGAACCCACAGCCTGGACCGTATTGCCATGAACCAAGGCGGCGATAACTGTATCTAAGGAGTCCAGTCCCAGACGGGTAAAGAATTTTTTTCGGTTCTCCAAAGCTTCGGGCGCATGGACAAGCATCATCTGCCCGTCGGATTTTTGCGACAAGCCGAAGATAATATTTTTCAGTTGATTACGGAACATATGTCGGGGTGCAGGGAATTGAACCCTGTCGACATGCTCCCAAAGCATGCGTACTA
>CAYTLN010000002.1:0-75237 GCA_964438845.1 uncultured Gammaproteobacteria bacterium | reverse complement strand
TCAGCTCACAAGATATATGGCCCGAAAGGCATCGGCTTGCTATATGCCGCCGACGAGCTCAAACTCGTGCCGCTCCTGCGCGGCGGGCATCAGGAACGCAATCTGCGTTCCGGCACACTGAACGTTCCGGCAATCGTCGGCTTTGCCGAAGCGTTGGGTCTGGCAAAACGTGTAGAGAAACGTACGAGTGCCATGATCAAGAAGCTCAGGGGTAAGCTCATGCAGGGGATCAACAAAGCCTGTCCCGAAGCGATTATCAATACGCCCCTCGATTCTGCCTCGCCATCTCATGTTAATATCACGTTTCCCGGGATCGAGGGCGATATCATGCAAGCCGCGTTGGACGAACAGGGGATTGCCGTTTCTACCGGCTCCGCCTGCGCCTCCGGAAACGTAAGCGCTTCCCATGTGCTCTTAGCTATGGGCAGGGGAGAAGAAGCCGCCCGCTCCTCGATCCGTTTCACTGTCGGCCGCCAAACTTCGGCCAAGGATATCGAACGAGCGCTCAAAACTATCTCGGGCGTCTATAAACGGCTTAGAAAAGCTATATAACTGGAATCAGGACGTTCCATATGGTAAAGTAGAGGATATGCAGCTTGCCGTATCTAAAGCAGTCAGTTATATCTATCTCGGCGCCGGCTTCGTCAGGAATGCCGTCGCCGACTTGTTTACGTTAAGGCTTGCTCGAGCCTACGCTGGGGGAGCGTTATTGCTCAATATCCTGGGTTGGATCGCTGCCTGGCTGATCGGGCGTCCGCTCGGCGACGGATTAGCCGTTCTGCACTACAACGTTATCTTTGGCATCGATCTCGTAGGCGATCCGATCAGGCTGTTCTTGATGCCATTATTCGCCCTTATAGTCTTGATCATGAATTACCTATTCATGGCTGTGCTCTTTAACCGTCGTGACCGCCTCTTCGCTCATATCTGGCTCGGCAGCGCGGCGGCGATGAACGGTTTCATGCTTGTCGCCATGTATTTCATTTATCTGGTTAATTTCAGCTAACGCCATGGAAGCTTCCATTATCAAAGTACTCATCCTCTCCGGCGGCGCCTTCTTGTTCGCGATGGCCTGCACGCCGCTCGTCAGTTCGATCCTGTATAAATATCGTCTTGGCAAGACTATACGTAACTCAGGCGATACTCCGGTCTTTTCAAAATTGCATGCGAACAAGAGCGGAACTCCGACGATGGGCGGCGTCCTCATCTGGGGTACTGCCGCGATCTTCGCTTTGGCTTTTTACTACCTCGGGTACAAGCTCGGTTGGCCCTTTTTCCGCGAACTTAATTTCCTTTCCCGCTCGGAAACCTGGCTGCCGCTCGGAGTATTGGTAGCTTCGGCTCTTGTCGGCCTGTTCGACGACTGGCTTGATGTACGCGGCAAAGGCACGAAAGGCGGGGGAGGGCTGACGATCGGCTACCGGCTGCTCATGTACACGGCGATCGCCGCTATCGGAGCCCTGTGGTTTTATTTCAAGCTTGACCGCGATACGTTCAATGTACCGTTCATCGGAGACTTCCATCTCGGCTGGTCCTACATCCTCGTCTTCATCCTCGTAATCGTCGGTACGGCGTTCTCCGTCAACGAGACAGACGGGCTAGACGGATTGGCCGGCGGCACGCTGCTGATCGGTTTCGTTACGTACGCGGTCATCGCTTTTACGAACGGTTCATTTAATCTGGCCGCACTCTGCGGCATCATTGCCGGAGCTTTGCTCGCTTTTCTCTGGTTCAATATCACCCCTGCCCGTTTCTACATGGGCGACACCGGCGCGATGGCGCTCGGCATTACGCTCGGCGTCATCGCCATGCTGACCGACAGCCCGATCATCCTCATGGTCATCGGCTCCGTGTTCGTCATCGAGTCGCTTTCCGTCTTGGTCCAGGTCGCCTCGAAAAAATTACGGGGCAAAAAGATCTTCCTTTCCACTCCGATCCATCACCATTTCGAAGCCAAAGGCTGGTCCGAAGCGAAAGTCGTCATGCGCTTCTGGGTCATAGCCGGCGTGTCGGCAGTGGCGGGACTGGTCATCTTCCTGCTTGACCGGCTCAGATAATATTCATGTTTTCCCGACTCGTCTATTTTTTTAAGAAGCACTCATTGCCCGATCGGCTTGAAACCGATAGGCGATTGCTTCTCATTGTCGGATTGCTTGTCGTTTTCGGCATCGTCATGCTTGCGAGCGCTTCATCGGTAGTTGCATACAATACCTACGGCGACGCATATTATTTCTTCAAGCATCAGCTGATAGGGATTCTTATTGGGGCGGCGGCGTTCTGGATCCTTTCGCGGCTGGATTATCGCCATTTAAAGAAGTTCGCTCTCCCATTCCTCATCATTTCAGTCCTTCTGTTATGCCTCGTATTCATTCCTGGGCTCGGCCGAGTCGTTAATGGATCGCGCAGTTGGGTCAATATTCTCGGATTTTCGCTTCAGCCTGCGGAATTCGTGAAGCTTTCCTTGCTGATTTATTTAGCCGCGCTTTTCGAAAAACGCGACCAGACTCCGTTGAAGTTCCGTTCGTTCCTGCTGATATATGGCGGCATTGCCTTATTGATGCTCCTTCAGCCTGATATCGGCACGCTGTTCGTCCTGACGATAACCTGTTTCGCTGTCTATTATCTGGGCGGCGGAAAACTCAAGCATATCCTCATCTCAGGTCTGATCGGCGTTATCGCCCTTACGGCACTCTCTCTCGTCCCCCAAGGCCAATATCGCTTGAACCGCTATCGATGCCTTGTTGACTCGAATTTTGATCCTCAGGGCGCCTGCTATCAGATCAACCAGTCGCTCATCGCGATCGGATCGGGCGGCATTTTCGGTCGAGGACTAGGGGAGAGCCGGCAGAAGTTTCTCTACCTCCCGGAAGTTCAGAATGACTTCATATTCGCTGTGATCGCCGAGGAAACGGGATTAGTGTTTGCCGGTTTATTGATTCTATTATTCGCTCTGCTGTTCCATCGCGGGTATCGCATTTCCCAGGGCGCTCCTGACGGCTTCGGACGAAACTTATCCGCCGGAATCATTATCTGGCTCGTTATCCAAGCTTCACTCAATATCGGCGGCATCATGCGCATCCTGCCGATGACGGGCGTTCCGCTCCCTCTCGTCAGTTACGGCGGCTCAGCGGTTATGGCGGCCCTCGCTGCCCTCGGCATCGTAGCGAGCATCAGTAAGCAATCCCGCATCTCATAATTTCTCTTGACAGTTATGAAATTTATCCGCTATATAACCATGTTCATCCTTGTCGTCGCACTAAGCGGCTGTGGCGGAGCCGTGCAGCCCACGGCGCCTACCGAAGCCGCGGTTCCGGCTGGACAGTTCTATTTTTCTTCTTCAACCTGCGAACATTGCGCCGCCGTTCGACAATATATTTCCGATTCAAAGATAAAGGACAGGCTCTTCTTCGTGGAACAGGAGGTTGATACGAATTCTTCAGCGGCCGCACTCCTGCGTGCTATCGGTGTTCGCTGCGGCCTCGCCTCAGCGGAGTTAGCTGTTCCTTTCTTCTGGGATGGCAACCAATGCTATGTAGGGCAAGAGGCTGTCGTTTCTTACTTTGATTCAATCAGATAAATATGGAACTATTTTCAAAAAAGCCCCGATTGCGCATGGCTCCGTCGCCGACAGGCTTCCTCCATCTCGGAACCCTTCGCACCGCGCTCTTCGGCTACCTGCTGGCAAAAAAATGGCAAGGCGATTTCATCCTGCGCATTGAAGACACTGATCAGAAGCGGGAAGTCGAAGGCGCCGCTGACGCCCTTATCTCGATGTTCGAACGGCTGGATATAACCTTCAACGAAGGCCCGCATATCGGCGGATCATACGGTCCGTATGTCCAGACTGAGCGCCGTGAGATATATGCCGCGCATGCAAACCAGCTCATCGAATCCGGAAAAGCCTATTATTGCTTCTGTACACCTGAGCGTCTCGAAACCATGCGCGCGGAGCAGACGGCTCGCAAGGAACCTCCTCGGTACGACCGGCACTGCCGATCGCTCCCGAAAGAAGAAGCGAAGCGGCGCGCCGCTTCAGGCGAGGCTCATGTCATCCGGCACGCCTTGCCGCTCGAAGGATCGCTGACGGTCCATGATGAGCTGCGGGGGGACATAACGTTCAACCTCGCTGATCTTGACGATTACGTCCTCTTGAAATCGGACGGCCTGCCGACATATCATCTCGCTTCTGTCATCGACGACCATCTGATGGAAATATCGCATGTCACAAGAGGAGATGAATGGATACCGTCGTTGCCAAAGAATATCAGCCTGTACGGATCATTCGGCTGGACGCCTCCGAAATTCATCCACCTCCCGCTTATCCTGAATAAGGCCGGCGGCAAACTGAGCAAGCGCCAAGGCGACGTCTTTGTCGAGCAGTATCTTGAAAAAGGCTATCTCAAAGAAGCTCTGATCAATTTTTGCGCTTTGCTCGGCTGGCGTCCGGAAGGAGATCACGAAATTTTCACGCTCAAAGAATTGGAAACGGTTTTCGATATCAGCGGCATGGGCACGAGTCCGGCTGTCTTTGATGAGGACAAGCTTGATTATCTCAATGGCATCTTCATCCGCCGTCTTACTTTGGGCGAGTTAGCTGACGCCGCCCAGCCGTTCCTGGCAGAAATCATGGCCTCGGCTCCTTCCCGTAAAAAAGACCGAGCTTTTATCCAATCTGTCCTGGCCCTCGAACAACCGCGCCTGAAACGCCTTAGCGAACTCTCGGAAAATACTTCATATTTTTTTACCGGTTCGCTGGAGTATGATCCGGCCTTGCTTTCATGGAAGAACATGCCGAAGGAAACCGTTGCCAGCAACCTGGCGTTCATTTCCGCCGCGCTATCCGAGATAAAAGAGAATGATTGGACAAATGAAAAGCTCAGCGAACGTATCGTAGCGCGGCTGAAAACCGAAGGAAAAGCACTTGGCGACTATCTCTGGCCGCTGCGCGCATCATTGAGCGGACGGAAGGCGAGTCCGGGGCCGTTTGAGATCGCCTCTATCCTTGGAAAAGAAGAAACATTGGATAAAATCGCGCAAGCGATTGGCAAACTATCCTGAAATGTGCTATAATAAAGCCCACTAAGGTACCGTATCGCCACACCATGCCACGGTTTTCAATCACAAAAACCCAACTTATCGCCGGCTCGCTATGCTTGGCGTTTATCTTTTCCTGCCATTTCGCCGCTGGCGTATTCGGGGCGACGGGAGAAGCATCAAAGGACATCGATGCCCTTAATACGACGTTAAAAAAGAAGCAGAGCGAATTGGATAAGATCAGGAACAAGCAGACCGAACTTCAAAAAGCAATCCAGCGGAAACAGAGTGAGCGAGCCACCCTTCAAAATCAGCTTTCCCTCGTCGATAACCGCATGGCGGAAGCCCAGCTTGCTCTCGACCAAGTGAAGATCGATATTGAAACCACAAATCTTGAGATACAGAAAACCGGCCTCGAAATAAACGAACAGGACAAGCAGATAAACGATAATAAGGACCACCTCGCCTCGGCGTTGCGCCTGCTCAGCCAAGAAGACGATAAATCCCAGCTGGAGATCTTATTGCTAAACGATTACCTGACCCAGTATGTCAGTGAGATCAAGTATCTCGAGAATATCAACGACAAGATTTCCGGCGGATTGACGAACCTCCGTTTTGCTAAAGAAGAGCTGGAAGGGAACATGAAGAAGTTGGCCGCTAATCAAGAACGCCTTAAGAATCTCAAGTCCGACCTAGAAGCTCGACAGGTCGCGCTCGTTGCTGAAAAAGATACTAAAAGTTATCTTATAGACCAGACCCAGTCCTCGGAAAGCGAATACCAGGGCTTATTGGCTCAGACAAAACGCGAACAGCAGGCGGCCGCTTCTGATATCGTTAATCTGGAACGGCGGCTGAGAGAGAAAATCAACAGCGGAGAAGGGGGCAAGGTAGCGCTTAAGTACAACGGCTTCATCTGGCCGGTACCGAGCCAAGTCATAACCGCTTACTTCCATGATCCGAGCTATCCGTTCAAGAACATATTCCAGCATCCCGCAATCGACATCAGAGCCGCTCAGGGAACGCCTATCAAAGCAGCCGCTTCCGGGTACGTCGGACGGGCGAAAGACAGCGGCATGGGCTATAGCTACATCATGTTGCTGCATGCCGATAATCTTGCGACCGTATACGGCCACGTTTCAAAGATCTATGTGAAAGAAGATCAGTATGTCAGCCAGGGAGAAATCATCGGCCTCTCCGGCGCTATGCCCGGCACGCCTGGAGCAGGGCCGCTGACGACCGGACCGCACCTGCACTTCGAAGTGCGTCTCAACGGCATCCCTGTCGACCCGCTCGGATATCTCAACTAACATTAACTCCCCGAGAGGGAGTTTTTTGTTACGCGCGATGTGGTATACTTTTGATATATGTTCAACACTATCGTCATCGACCATTCGCTATTTCTGGAAATCAGCATCGTCATCGCAGTCGGCGTTCTAGTCGCCGTGGTGATGCGACTTATGCGGCAGCCGCTAATCATCAGCCATATCATCACCGGCTTGATTGTCGGACCGTTCATGCTCAACTTCATCCACTCATTCGAGATTTTCGAGCTGTTCAGCCAGATCGGCATAGCGATCCTTCTCTTCACGGTCGGGTTGAACCTGAGTCCCGCGATCATAAAGCAATTCGGGAAGGTATCGCTCGCGACGGGCATCGGGCAGGTCTTGTTTACGGGAGCAATCGGCTTCTTCATCTGCCTGGCGCTTGGATATGCCCCGATCGTAGCCGGCTATATCGCCATCGCTCTCGCGTTCTCAAGCACGATCATCATCCTTAAGCTGCTCTCGGATAAAGGCGAGCTAGAATCGCTGCCTGCTAAGATTTCCATCGGATTCCTTCTCGTACAGGATATCATCGCCCTCATCCTTCTCTTCGCGATCCCGCTGCTGGCGGCTCCCGGCGCAACCTTTGGCAGTATCGCCGTCATGTTCCTAAAAGGGATTATCCTCGCCGGCATCGCATGGGTGATCGCTCATCGCGTCCTCAAGCCGCTCAACGGATTCTTTTCCCATTCCCAGGAGCTCTTGTTCCTTTTCTCGCTCAGCTGGGGATTCATTGTCGCCGCGGCATTCAAGATATTCGGATTTTCCATTGAAACCGGGGCATTGATAGCCGGGGTCTCCCTAGCCGCCCTGCCATCGCGTCATGAAATCAGCGCGCGCCTGACTCCGCTGCGGGACTTTTTCATCGTCGTTTTCTTTATCATGCTGGGAGCCCGGATGGTCCTGACCGGCCTCTGGGAAACCATCCCGACAGCTGTCATCCTGTCGCTCTTCGTACTGATCGGCAATCCGGTAATCCTGATGATAATCATGGGCATCTTTGGCTATCGGAAAAAGACATCTCTCAAAGTGGGCTTTACTGTCGCTCAGATCAGTGAGTTCTCCTTGATCCTTGTCGCTCTCGGCATGAGTCTCGGACACGTTGACGGACGGGTCATGTCGACCGTTACGCTTGTCGGGCTTATTACGATTTTCGTTTCGACATACATGATCATGTACAGTGACAAGATTTACGCATGGTTGGAGCCGCTGCTTTCGATCTTTGAACGCACTTCCGCTTCTGAGAAAAAGCTTGCCAAACGCCAATTCCCGATAATCCTTTTCGGCTGTAACCGCATCGGGCATGACTTCGTCGAATCGTTCAGGCAAGAAAAGAAAAAATTTCTCGTAGTCGATCATGACCCGCAAGCAGTGGAAAACTTTACTTCGCTGGGAATCGCGGCGGAATACGGTGACGCGGGCGATATCAGCTTCCTTGAATCCCTCGAATTGGGTGCCGTGAAGCTCGCCGTTTCCACGATCCCGATCCTCGAGACGAATATCCTGCTTGCCCAGGCGATCCGCAAGGCCCAGAAAGGCGCCGTCTTGATGTTCGTCGCCCATACGATACAAGACGCCTTCGCGCTCTACGCGTTAGGCGTCGATTATGTCATCCTGCCTCATTTCCTCGGCGGAAAGCACGCCGCCGACATCCTCATGAAAGCGGGGGGCAGCCGGAGAAAATTCTCATCGATCAAGCAGAACCACGTCGCGTACCTGCAGAAGAAGCTGGCACTCGGACATGACCATCCGATCCTGCGGAGCTAAGCGGGAGAAGTAAACAGGACGGCTTTGCGGCCCGAGGGAAAAGCACCGGGCAGATAGTCATTGATAGCGTTATAAAGAACCTCATAGCCGTAACGCTCGTTGCGGCCTTTTTTTGTTCCGGGATCCTGGATAATGAATTCTTCCGAAGCGTCATCGTATCCGGAAATGACAAGGACATGGTAATCCAGCGTACCGGCGTACGGATCGCCTGTAAGCAGCCGCGCATCGATCGGAGCGATAACGGGGCGGCCCGCCATGATTTCCTTCTTGATGGCATTCAGTTCGGGATTTACGGAAACCGAAGCTGTCCAGCCGAGTTGCGCTCCGTTCACTATCTCAGCTACCCGCTCCATCGATTCATCGGCGCTCGATCCGAATTCCGCCTCTTTGACTTTGAAAATCTCTAATATCTTCTTTTTCGCTTCTGCCGGCGGCAAAGATTTCTTATCCTTATAGAATGCATCGGCCATGATCACCGATGTTTCTTCGCAGGCGTTCTGCCACGGTTCATGCCATTCAGCGTCCGGGGCCTGGGGAGTGAAAGGAACCGCTAAGTTCTTTGAGACCGGAACATCGGCCGAACCTTTTGAAATCGCGTAGATTCCATAACCGACCGCAACCGCGACAATAATAGCGCACAGCAGATATAATGGCTTCATAGGATGAGTTAGTTACATTATGCGATATTATACGTATACTATAGGAACGAGTTACAATTAGCAAAAAACCCATGAGAAAACTCCTTATAACTATCATGATCTGTGCGGGCGCGATTGCGCTATCAGGCTGCGAGAAACCGACGGCTCAGGCGCCTTCCGCATTGCCGGAAGCATCGGATGCCGAGAACACAACACCGTCGCGGTCTCCTGAAGTTCGGAAGCCGGTTGAAACCCCAAAGGTGCCGGCCGAAAAGGAAGCTGCGTTCATCGACCATGCCGTCCCATTCACCTCACAGGCCCCTACGGGCGGTTGGGATGACCAACGCCAGCAGGATGGCTGCGAGGAAGCCGCGGCTTATATGGCGTATCTCTGGACTCAGAAGAAGGGGATGCCGGGGTCAAAGCAGGCCTTGGCCGACATGCTTGCCATTTCCGATTACGAACAGGAAACCTACGGCGAATATCGCGACGTATCGCTTGAAGATATCCGTGATTGGATCTTCAAAGATTATTTCAAGTACTCGAATATCGAAGTGAAGCAGGGGATAAAGGCGGCGGATATTATCGAGGCGCTTGAGAGCGGGGCGGTCGTCTTGGCGCCGATGAACGGCCAGAAACTCGGCAATCCCAACTTCAGCGGCGCCGGTCCGGAACGCCACATGATCCTGATCCGCGGCTATGATCCCGCTAAAAAGCAATTCATTGCCAATGACCCGGGCACCAGGCGGGGAGAGCGGTATCGCTATAGCGAATCCACAATCATGAGCGCGTTGCTGGCTTATCCTACCGGCTATCACGTTCCCGCCGACGAAAACAAGAAGGGGATACTCATAGTCAGGAAATAAAAAAGGAAACCTGTAAGATTTCCTTAAGTTACGATTTGGCACGGAAACCCGAGAGGGCTCCTTTAAGCTACGGTATAAAACCGAACCAAGTTTTACACTCCTCTTCAGAGAGGGGAGGCGAAACCGCGGGATACGATGAAACGACCTCTTCGGTTTCTTTATTAACGATGTTGCATTCGTTGTCCTTTTTATACCAGGCGAATCCAACAGCTATATCCCCTCCGAAAACAAAGCCTTCTGCCTCGATCGTTTTAAGCGTCTTGGCATTTTTATTTTCTTCTGACATGCTACCCTTTTTTTAAGTTGTCCCTAATATAACATATAATTCATATCCTGTCAATAAAGTAAAATAGCACGAAAAACCCGGTTATCAGCCGGGTTTCACTTATAGTCTTTACTTACTTTTTCTTGGACCGTGCCATGTCGGTCAGCTCGACAATATCCTCTTTCAGATCATTGAGTAAACCGCCGATATGATCAAGCTTCTTTTTAAGCTTCGGGTTCTCCTGCTTGAGCAGGGGAAGGGCCTTGGCGAGAACGGTTCCGACTATCGTCAGGAAGCCGAGAACCTTGATCGTATTTCCAATCTTGCTTGAAGCCATATATGTTCGGTTAGTGAGTTAACAAACACTGTCAGTATAGCATACGAAGGAAACGGGCGTACGTTACATGCGAATATTGTGAGTAGTGAAACTTTTCTGCTATACTATAAGCACATTAATTTTACACATATATGGTAAAAACAAAAACCGTAAAACGTTCGACGACTTTGAAGGCGCGGAAGCCGAAACAGGTTCCGGCCGCAGCGGCGGCTGCTCCCGCGCACCGCTCGGCGCCGGCAGTCGGCTGCGCGAGCACCGCGTGTTTCCTGTGCTTGATTTTCAAACTGATGATAACGGTCTTTCTCGTAATGCTCGTTTTCTGGATCGGCTTTTCATTCGGAAGCGGAATTACAAACGATCTGCGCGGCAAAGGCGGACCTGTCGGACTGCCATGCTCAGGCCCTATCTGCCATAGCGACAGCATGAGCAGGGGCATGTCTCCTGTTTCGATGGAACGGATGATGGCCGACATGACGGCGATGCTTGCAAACAAAGAAGGGGAGTCGTTCGATAAGGAATTCCTTATCCAGATGACCGTCCACCACGAAGGCGCCATTGAAATGGCGAAGATGGCCATCGAAAAATCAAGCTCTGCCGAAATCAAGTCCCTTGCTGAAAAAATAATCGCCGCCCAGGAAGCCGAGATAGAGCAGATGAAATCTTGGCAAGCGGCCGAATAATCGTATGGATATCTTTACCGCGTTGGCAAACGTTAACTACCTCGCCGTCCTCGTGGCGGCAATCGCTCATTTCCTCCTCGGATCGGTCTGGTATTCTCCGGTCATGTTCCTCAGGGACTGGGTGGACGACAATGGATTCGATACTAATCGCAAGCCGGGGATCAATAGCATGCTCAAGATCTTCGTGACCAGTTTCCTGATGTACGGTGCCATGGCAATCGTGCTCGCTACCGTCATCGGTACTGGCGCTGAATTCAAGGACGGTGTGAATATGGGGCTCTATATCGGCCTGGGACTGATTGCAACGTCTACAGCCGCTCATTATGTCTATGAGAATAAGAGCCTACGGCTTTTCCTCATCAACGCAGGCTACGGCGTGGCCGGCATGGTAATCATGGGAGCGATTGTCGGCGCCTGGCAATAGAGAAATTCCACATGTCAAAAGCCGGTCGTCAGACCGGCTTTTTCGTATCTTCATCAGGTAGGAAGACAAGCGCATCTCCGTTGATACAGTAGCGCTTTCCTGTTGGCTGAGGGCCGTCATCAAAGACATGTCCAAGATGGCCGCCGTCAGAGGAAAGTACTTCGGTCCGTTTCATTCCATGCGAAACGTCCTCTTTGAGAATCACGGCTTGATCATCGATCGGAGCCCAAAAGCTCGGCCAGCCGCTGCCGGAGGCATATTTCTGCTCCGAACGGAATACCGGCTTCATCGAATCCGCGGCATAATATGTCCCGGCTCGTTTTTCTTCATATAGCGGACTGGAAAAGGGGATTTCCGTTCCCTTTTCAAGCAGGATACGCCGTTGCTCGGGTGTAAGGTCTCGGGTAGTCATAGGGCCAGTATGCCATAGGCTTGACTTAGCCTCAGTATCATCTTACAATTTGCTGTAATACATTCATAAACGATACATAAACGAATCTTTACGAGAGAAAGGATTTTCCATGAAGCTAGCAGAAGAATCAACAAACGCAAAAGAAGCGACTGTCACGGCTCCGCCGAAACGCGCACCCCAGTACTTTTTATTCCCCGACCATACCAAGCTCGACAGCGGCCTGCTGAGAGAACTCAGCGAAACCGGCATCGATCCCTCTGCCGAACCTGCCATGCTTGAAGTCGATGGAGATATGATCCAGATGACGCCGCTGAAAGAGGAATGGGTAGCCCACAAACTCTACAACAGCAGAGTCAGCCTTAAAGATGACTATGGGGTAGACATTACCATCTATGTCAGCTATGACAGCGGGAAAACCGGGGGAGTCTGGTCGAAAGCAGAGATTTTCGCAGCCACCAGACCTAACCTGGGCCTCAAAGGCAGGGGAGACGCCAAACCCAATTATCTCAGGGGTAAAAAAGATATGAAAAGAAGTATCATACCATAAAAAGTTTTCTCTTACCTTTTTAAAGCCGATGATCCTATCGGCTTTTTTATTGCCCGAATATGCTGGTGGCTCGGGGGAGCGTAAAAAAGCCTGCCTTTCTCAGGTTTACACCATGTCGCACAATCATACTTATACGACATAATCAACATAAAAAATAGCCGGCTTCACTATTATATGAATACCGGCCATAGTTGCTACTATCATTTTATATTGCTGATCTGTTGCCCATATAGAGCTCTGTGTCTTTCCCGGGCTTAGAGAAAGCGGCTTCAGTCCGGGGCTTATAGGTCAACTCGGCAACCGAATCAAGCTTGCGCTGATTCTCTTCGTTAAGAGCTATCTCGTATTCCCCGATTATCTGTCGGATCGGCTTAAGGCATGTTTGCTTCCCGAAGTCAAAGGCTCTGGATAGGATGACCTGGGTAAGAGGCGCGGCCGGATGGATCTTCGCCTGTAATGACAGGAGATACCGGAGGCGCTCCTGAGATTCAGCCTCTTTCTCTGGCTTTGAGTAAAACATCTTAGAAACTTCCTTTGAGAACATGTCTGAATATTTCTTATGATCCTTGGCGGATATAACCGCAGTGCCAACGATCCGGTTGAGCTGCAGTATGTCCGCCCCCATATGAACATTTTTGTACGAGCTCAAAAGCAGTTTAGCCCCATTCCGCAAGGCTTTTATACCCTTAGAGTACAGTTCCTTATTAATGGTACGTAACGTGCCGACAAACCGTGCTAAATCGATGAGCGAGCTTAGCTTGCCTGCCAGACTTGTCGCCGAGGCATACGCATCCTCTCTGATCTCATATTTTTTCGGTAGCGGGAGGGTCTCAAAGGTGTTTTCTAAATATGAAGCAGGGTGCGCCTTCGCCGCACCGACATTCTGGTTTGCGATCAGCACTGTGTTGCGTGTGTAGACAGACATAATAGTGTCCCCTTTCTGTTTAATGTCTAATTTTTCAAAAAACTATACTAGTAACCCATATATTCTACATGTTTTAATGAAAATGTCAATCCCCTTCTGATTCACTAAATAATGCTAATATTAGCTATTTTTGACCTTTATTTTTTGATATGATAGACTGTGGATATATAAAATATAAGCTCAGTCAAAAAACGTTAGGTAGTGTTCCCTACTAAACAGTCGACATGGCAAGAAGGTCGATACAAAACATTGGCTGAGCTTATTTATTCAGTTCTTTCTGTGGTTTCTTAAAATATATGTGCGGGTGTTCTCGACAACTGAAAAATCAGTTTCCCCGCACTCCCCCTTTTTCAACCTCCGTTGAAAATTGGAGATTAGAATAGGTTAATTAACACGCTTTGTTCTCATTTGAAGCCTCCCGATTTCATTTTAAACAACATGTTTAAAAAAAAGAAATCCCGGGGGCTTTTTTTATTCGACTCAGTCTCCTGCTGATCATAAACAGTCTTGACGACATAAAAGCACTACCGTAACATTATTATCATATGTACGTATAGGTACATGACATCGCCGCTTTTGGGCAGCGCGCGATCTAATAAATCTAAGGGTAACAATATGATCGACGAACTAAACATCACCGCTCAGGATGACATGGGCGGCAACCCTGAGGAAGAAGAAAACGAAAGCGGCGATGAGGCCGCTGACGGCGAAGAAAAAGCTGACGAAGATACCGACGAAAACGACGCCATCTAAGACCTCGTGAATAATTAAGAAGCAGCCACGGAATCGGCTGCTTTTTAATTTTCCTTCGGCCTGCTATACTGTCCGTATGTTTGACCTTCCGCTTCTTATAACGACGGCCGGTTACGCCGGCCTCTTCGCTATCGTTTTTGCAGAATCAGGCTTGCTTATCGGATTCTTCCTCCCGGGCGATAGCCTGCTTTTTACTGCGGGTTTCCTGGCCTCCCAAGGACTGCTCAATATCGCGATCCTAACACCTCTGGTATTCATCGCCGCCGTTACTGGAGATAGCGTCGGCTACGCTCTCGGACATCGCTTCGGGCCGCGACTCTTCAAGCGCGAAGACTCACTCCTTTTCCACAAGGACAACGTCTCCCGGGCACAAGCTTTCTTTGAGCGCCACGGCAAAAAAACAATCATTCTCGCTCGTTTCATTCCGGTCGTACGCACCTTCGCGCCCATACTGGCCGGTGTCGGGAATATGGCCTACCACACATTCTTCGCGTACAACGTCATCGGGGGGTTGCTATGGGCTGTCGGCCTCAGTTTGCTCGGCTACTTCCTAGGCAATGTAATCCCGAATGTCGATGCATATCTTTTGCCGATCATCGGCGTTATAATCATACTCTCCATTCTTCCGAGCGCGATCCATATTCTTAAGGACAAGGAGCTTCGTCAAAGGATATGGGGGCATTTTTTCAAGCCAAAAAAATAAACTGCCGATTGGCAGTTTTTTTAATCGTGCGAATATCGTTTGAGACAGGCGTTGTATCCCTCCACTTGGAGATTGAACTGGGACACCAGGCCCTTGGTTTCCGCTACCGAGGCATTATAGCGGGAAATAAGCGCGTTATATTCCCTGACGGCGGCATTATAGCCCTCACCGCGCTTCGGTTCATATGAATCGATTTCACGCTTCTTAGCCTCGATCTTAGGCTCAAGGGCGGAGATAGCTGATTTCTTATCCCTGATAGCGGCCTCGAGCCCCGTATCAGGGGCAGAGCAAGCACTGGCCGGAGTTCCGAATTCCTGGACAGCCAGCCACGTGAGCTTCCCTTCATACATTCCCCTTCCGACAGCTACGCCGATTTCCAGATAACCGACATTCATAATATTCTCGCGATGGCCCGGACTGTCCATCCAGCCTTGCACGAGCTCAACGTCGCCAGAAAAATTTCCCAAAGCCAGATTCTCACCGATAACGACATACGCGTACCCCGCTTTGGCTGCCACTTCAGCCGGCCCCTCCCCTATCGGTGATTCATGCGCAAAATATTGGCGTTCAAACATATCGTTCAGCTTGATCTCAGCCGCCTTGTCCAGTGTTTGATTCTCTTTGACGGCGGAAACCGATCCGGCTGTCCGATGACGATTAGTTTCGGCGATGACTCCGGCGCGGGTCAACGTTCCGCCCTCCGCATCGCTATCGTTACGGAGCGGAGCTGGCATTGAAATACGCTCAAAATCCTGCTTGATCTGCGCAATCGACGGATCGTCGGATGACGCGAACCAGGCTGCTCCCTTCTGATATGCTTCTTGGATTTCATACCGGAACAAGAATCCGCCGCATATCAAGGCGCCGAGTGCGCTTACGATCAGGATTTTCTTCATATTTCCAGTATACGATAGCTTGTCCGATCTGGCCACACATAGAATCGTTTGTGGTCGGGCAGGCTATTTGCTGGTATACTTTTATCATATGAAAAAGCAAGCATTCATCATCATTTCCTGCGCCATGCTCGTAGCCCTGATCGTCTATGTCGCCATTTCGTTTCGAAACATTTCCGTGGATTCAGGAAAAACTCCTCTTTCGCCCGACATAACGGATTTCGATTCATGCGCGGCTTCGGGACTGCCTGTCCAAGAATCATATCCTGAAGCCTGCATAGCGCCAGACGGCACACGTCATGTCCGCGATATCGGCAATGAGATTGAGAAATCGGATCTAATCCGGATCGATACTCCCCGGCCTAACGATACCGTGTCCTCGCCGCTGGCCGTATCAGGGTCAGCTCGAGGAAGCTGGTTCTTCGAAGGCTCTTTCCCGCTCCGTGTTGAAGACGAAAACGGGAATACGATCGGCGCCGGTTACGCCCAAGCCAAGGGCGAATGGATGACTGAAGGGTTTGTGGATTTTTCAGCCACGGTAGAATTTTCAGCAACCCCTCGCACGAAAGGCCGCCTTATCCTCGAGAAAGATAATCCATCGGGCCTCGCCGAACGCGATAACTCGCTTACCGTCCCGGTGACATTCGGAACACAGGCCGGAACCGTTTCGGTTCTCATCTATTTTCCTAATGACACGAAGAATGGCACGACTGATTGTTCAGTCGTCTATCCGGTGTTCCGTTCGATCGCCAAGACGCAAGCGCCCGCCCGAGCAGCCTTGGAACAGCTGATCGCCGGACCGATTTCCGAGGAAGAGAAAAACGGATACGGGAGCCTGATCCCGAAAAACACGGCCATCGAAGGCCTAGCCATCGATTCCGAGGGCATCGCACGGGTTAACTTCTCAAAAGAGCTGACGATTGCCGGCTCCTGTTCCGTCAGTGCTGTCCGCAGCCAGATCGAACAGACGCTGCTCCAATTTCCAACCGTCAAAAGCGTTGAGATACGTGTGGACGGTTCTAAAGACACAGCTCTCCAGCCATGAAAAAGAAGATCATATTCATTTCAATCACTGTCCTGTTGCTTGCCGCTATCGTCTATAGCGCTGATTATCTTGCCCTCTTCAAATCTCCCGTAACTTCCTCATCCGACCCCGTCCAGCATCCGCGGCTCGCGGATGACAGCGGGATGCATCCTGCCAAATACGAACTGACTTCGGTAGCGGAAGGCCTCTACGTACCCTGGAGCATCGTCTTTACCTCGCCTGAGCGGTTGCTTGTTTCGGAACGGAACGGCGCGATCCGAATTATTGAAAAAGGAGCTCTATTGGAAGAGCCGCTTATCCGCTTCCCGGAGGTCTCGCATAGCGGCGAAGAAGGGTTGATGGGACTAGCCCTCGATCCCGATTATCTCTCGACTAAGCGCGTCTTTGCCTGCCTCGCCTATTCCCATAACGGCGTGCATGATAAAGTGATCAGTTTTACCGATTCTGGAAATGCTGTCACTGATATAGTCACGCTGATCGATGGAATTCCGGCGGCAGATAACCATGCCGGCTGCCGCCTTTTCTTCATGCCCGACAAGACGTTGCTCATTACGACCGGAGACGCGACCAACCGCCAGCAAGCTCAAGATAAGGACTCTCTGGGAGGCAAGATCCTGCGCATCAACCGCGATGGTTCGATTCCGAAAGACAACCCGTTCGGGACGGCGGTCTGGACGATCGGACATCGTAATCCGCAAGGGCTGGCCTTGGACACGGTACATTCCGTGCTCTGGGAAACGGAGCACGGCCCCTCCGTCTTCGACGGGCCTGCGGGCGGCGATGAAGTCAACCTGATCGAAGCCGGAAAGAATTACGGCTGGCCGATCATCGATCATAAAGAAAATAAGGCCGGACTCGAAAGCCCGCACCTTGAATTCACTCCTGCAGTCGCCCCGGCATCGCTTTTATTCTATACGGGCGCTGTCCTGCCCCAATTTACCAATAGTCTGCTGTTCGGCGCCCTCAAGGGCGAGGGCCTCTTCCATCTGACTATCGATCTGAAAAATCCGGAACGGATTTCGGCCTTTGAAAAACTGGCCGATATTTCAGTCGGACGTATCCGGGACGTTATCCAGGGCCCTGACGGAGCTATCTACTTCACGACGTCAAACCGGGACGGGCGCGGAACAGTCCGCTCGGGCGATGACAAGATCTATCGACTGGCTCCCTCTACAGACTGAGCTGCATGCCCATCACGCCGATAGAAGGATTGAAGATAAGAAGAATCCTCATGATCAGCAAAAAAACTCCGACGCTGATAGCCGAATACAGGATGATGCCCGCGAAAAACAGGATCTTGAATGGTGTTTCCATATATGTTATTTATAATAAACTTTCTCCCCATACCGCAAGTCGATATAGGAAAGCTTCTTAAAATCATCTTTGAGCTCTTGCTGGACAAGAAGCTGCAAACGATCGAGCTGCGATCCGAGCGGTTGGTCAGTCGAGAAGAAGACGATCACATTGGGACTGAAGATTACCTTAAGCGTATCCCGATCGTTATCCACCACCAGCTGACGGAGATTGAGAGAGCTCAAGCGAACAGGCAGCTCGCTCGATGCCTCTAAGGCGGAACGCAGCGCCGCCGCGCTCTTTTCTACCCGCTTGCCTGAAACTTTCGTATCACCGTTGTTATACAGCGTCGGCCAGCCCGCAATCGGACCGGCTGCCGGCCCGATTATCCAACCCTCGGCGTCGACCTGATAATACGCATCCGCTTCGAACCAGACGACAGAGGCCTTTTTTTCTACAACAGTGATCCTGATCGAACGCGGCAGATGCTTTGAGACTTTCACGGATTCAAATGCATACCGGTCCTCGATTTCCTTTTTCAAATCATCCGTATCGAAAAGTCCGAGCTGCTCCTGGGAAAAGAACAAGAGGCGATGCTTTGCCGCCTGATTCCATGCCAGCGATTCGAGCATCGCCGGATCATGGCTCGTGGCTCCTCGTACATCGATCGTATCTATCCGCAAGAATGAAGAGATGCAGATCACCCAAAATGCGGCGATCAGAAAAACCACGAAGATCGCCCCGTACATCCAGACGCGCGGAGACAAACGCGCGGCAAGGCTTTTCGCGGGCGACGACACGAAACGGTCCGCCCGCCGGCTTTGGAAATACGGATTGCTATATCGGCGCCGCTGCTCGCGCGGCAGCGCTAAAGACTCACGTCGTGACGGTATCATATGCCCTAATCTTAACGCATCTGACGGAGAAGGTGAAGATGCTCCCCTACTGCCTGAGCGGCAAGGAAAGCGGAAACATGATGCATGCCATAACGGTCAAGAGAAAATCCGCGAACTGTCTCTCCTGTTTTGTATTCGCCTTCCATTCCCTCCTCCGTCCGCTCGATCTTAGTTGCGCGGTATGTTGCCCCCACTGCTCCCGTTAGGCTGAACCAGCTGATGGCAGATCTCGTCCCTTCGCTCAAACGCATAAGTTCGGGCGTATCGGCGTTAGCGATCACCAACCCTCCTGCCGGGACAGAGGCGGCTAACGTCCCGTATTCCGAAACAGCCGATGAGATCGAGCCGAAATTCTCCAGATACCGCTTAGTCAATCCGGTAATAATGGCTATTTTAGGCCGTACAAGGCCCGTCAGATAGCCGATATCTCCCGAATGGTCCGCTCCCAGCTCTAGGACTAAAACGGCCGGTAAACGGCGCCGTAGGGCTGCGATAAGCGCCTGCGCCATGATCCCCGCCCAACGTCGATATGACTCGTACCCGCTCGGCAAACCGAGAATAGTGAGAGGCAAGCCGATCTCCGTGTTGAACGCATGGTATGTCGAGGCGCACGCTATCCTCTCCTTTCGCAGCAGTTCTACGACCGCATCTTTAAAGAACGTCTTGTTGACGCTGCCGGCAATCGCAATGACCGCAGGACGCCACCGCACGAGCACGATCCGTGCCAGGACATTAAGATAATACTTGAGCATCAGGCGCAGCAGCTTCTTCATACCTTTTCAAAATAACGGCGGAGACGAGCCATGCCTTCCTCGATGTCGCTGATGCTCCGTCCGAAACTGATCCGCAGATGATGTTCACCTTGGGCACCGAATGCCGAGCCCGGTACGAGCGCGAGGCCGACTGAATCAAGGATGTCGACCGCCGTCTCAAAACTGTTTCCGCATCGCTTCAAGCGCGGAAACACGAAATAGGCTCCGCGGGGCTTTACATAGCTTAGATGCTCCGACAGGGCATCAAGATGGTTGCAGACGATATCGCGACGGAGCTTATATTCTTCATTGAATTCGCGTATCCAATCACGGCCCATTTCCAATGCTCCCATAGCGGCATATTGGGAAATGACCGGCGCACAGGTCACAAGACAATCATGGACCTTGATTATTTCGGCTGTCAACGCATGATCTGCCGCAACATAGCCGACTCTCCAGCCTGTCATCGCGAACGCTTTGGAAAAGCTGAAGAGCCGGATAAAGCGCTTTCGAAAACGCTTGAGCATCGCCGGCGAAAAATATTCAGTGCCGTCAAATGTAAAGTCCTTATAGACTTCATCCGCCATGACATACAAGTCGTGCCGCTCCGCCAACTCGGCGATCGCGATCAGCTGTTCCCGCGAATAGATCGTTCCGGTCGGATTGTTCGGATTGCAATAAAAAATCACTTTCGTCTTGTCAGTGATCGCTCGTTCGATAGCAACCGGATCGAATGACCAGCCTTCGCCTTCATTGAGAGGCGCGGCGATCGGCTCGCACCCCGAAAGACGGATCGCCTCTCGGTAGCTCGTGTATGTCGGATCAGGGATGATCACTTCATCGCCGGGATCGGTAAGGGCGAGTAACGTCGCTGTAATACCCTCGATCGAACCGGCGGTAACGATTATTTCCGTTTCCCAATCATAGAACATATTGTCATGCGCTAGATTGATTTCAATCAATTCGCGCAGCTCGAGCAGCCCGGGAGATAACGAGTACTTCGCCGCGACGCCCTGTTCAAGGGCCCGCTCGGCGCGACGCTTGATACCGACCGGCGTATCGAAACTCGGGATGCCCTGGGCAAGAGAAATGACATCCGCGCGCTTCGAAGCCAGAAGTTCGATCTGTTTTATGACGCTGAGTTGGATCTTTTGGGAACGGTCTGACATACGTCCATATACAAGATTCCCCGCTATAAAGCGAGGAATCCGATGAGTGCTATTTAGTTCGAGTGACAATCTTCTTGAACGGAACGAAATCGCGAAGCGCCTTGGGTACCGTGATCGAGCCATCGGCCTCCTGGTAATTCTCCATAATTGCGATGAGAGCCCGGCCGACAGCGACGCCTGTGCCGTTGAGAGTATAGACGAATTCCTTAACGCCGTCCGGTTTCTGGTAGCGGATATTAAGGCCGCGCGATTGGTAATCGGTACAGTTCGAAGTCGAGGTAATTTCCGCCCAGTCTCCTACACCGCCCTCCTTGCCCGGCTTCCCGGGCATCCAAGCCTCGAGGTCATACGTCCGATACGCGGGATTACCGAGATCGGCAGTGCAGTGGTCAACAACCCGAAACGGGATCTTCAAGCCGGCGAATATATCCTTCTCGATCGAAAGCATTTCCAGGTGTATCTTCTCGGCGTCTTCAGGCATGCAGAACGCGAACATCTCAACCTTGTCGAATTGATGGACACGGAAGATGCCTTTTGAGAATTTAGAATAGGCTCCGGCTTCTGTCCGGAAACAATGTGAAAAGGAAACATACTTCAGGGGCAGCATCGAAGCATCAAGCACTTCTTCAGCATGATAACCGCCAAGAGTAATCTCAGAAGTGCCGATCAACGACAGATCCTCTCCTTCCAAACGGTACACCTGCGTAGATTCGCCGCGAGGATTATAACCGAGCCGTTCGATGATATCGGTCTTGGCGATGTCGGGGCCGTTGAGGAGCCGATAGCCTTTCTTGCAAATGATGTTGAGAGCGTACGTCACGAGCGCCATCTGCAGCATGGCCAATTCGTCTTTAAGATAATAGAACTTGGCGCCGGCGACTTTCGTCCCCCGTTCGAGATCGATCAAGCCGAGGGTCTCTCCCAGTTCAACATGGTCTTTCGGCTCGAAACCGAAATCAGGAACTTTACCGACGGTTTCCAAGACCGGGTTGTCATCTTCATTATCGCTGACGACGACATCGGGATGAGTCAGGTTAGGCACTGCAAGAAGTAGTTCGCGGATTTCCAGCCCTAGCACAAGCTGTCGCTCCTCCAACTTTGCAATCTTATCGCCGACTACTTTCATATCCGCTATCTCTTCGGGCGTCGGCTTTGATTTTGAACCCTTATTGCGCTGGGCACGCAGCTCCTGGATTTCTGCTTGCAACATCCGCCAGACTTCGTCCTTCTTGATCAAGGTGTCGATATCCGCTGTCGCCAAGCGGTCAGCCGAATTTTTCTTCACCGATTCGATGTTCTCTCGGATATATTTGATATCGAGCATATTATTCGTTCTTAGGGCGCATCAACGGGAAGATCTGAGCCTCACGGGCGGACATGTCAGCGAGGAAAGAAAACAAGCGCTCGCTCACGCCGAAACCGCAGGTCGGGGGCATTCCGTACTCGAGGGCTTCGACGAATTCATTGTCATTCATCTGCGCTTCTTCATCGCCCGCATCTCGAAGCTTCTGCTGGTCGGCGAACCGGCCGGCCTGGTCGATCGGATCGTTCAATTCGCTGTAGCCTTTGCCCATTTCAGAACCGGCCAGGATGACCTGAAAGCGCTGGACGAGCTCCGGGTTATCGGTCTTGCGCTTGGCGAGCGGTTCCATCACCACCGGAACGTTGACGAGGAATCCGGGACCGGCGATCGATTTACGGCAGAACTTCCAGAGATTGTCGATTGCGCGCGTGATATTGAAACCGTTCTCGTCATAGTTGATCTTGAGCTTCTTGAGCGTCTTTTCGATATCGGAAATCTGTGCGGTGTCGATATCGATGCCCGTCTTGTCCTTGATGATCGAACGATAGTCGTACGTTTCCCACTCGGCACCGAGGTCGACGGAAAAATCACCGATGGCGAATTTGAGCGTCCCGAACGTTTCCTGGGCGACATGGCGATACAATTCCTGTACGAGCTCCATCCCTTTTTCGTAATCGGCATAACCCCAGTAAAATTCCATCTGCGTGTAGTCCTGAAGATGTTCATGACTCATGCCTTCATTGCGGAATTGGCGGCCGATTTCGAATGTCTTATCGAAACCCGCCACCATCAAGCGCTTCTGCCAGAGCTCTCCCGCTGAAATTCGAAGGAAGACGTCGATATCGAGAGCGTTATGATGCGTGACGAACGGGCGCGCGTCGGCGCCGCCGGTCGTCGTTTCAAGCACGGGGGTTTCGACTTCAAGGAAGCCGCGAGCGACGAGGAACTCCCGCATCGACTGCCAGAATCGGGCGCGCTTGCGGATCACTTCCTTGAGTTCCGGATTCATCAGGATGTCGAGGTAACGCTTGCGCAGCTTCTCCTCTTCGTCCTGAAGCCCGTGCCATTTATCAGGCAACGGCCGGAGCGACTTTGTCAGGAGACGGAACGAAGATACTTTGAGGCTCTGCTGTCCGGCCTGCGTGGTGAATGCCTGACCGACGGCCTCGAGGAAATCGCCGGTATCGATATATTTCGTAATCGTCTTATACGCGTCGCCCTCGAGATCCTTCTTAGAAAAGACTAGCTGGATCCTGCCCGAATTATCTTCGAGGTCGGCAAATGTCAGGTTCCCATGAGCGCGGAGGCTGCGCAGGCGGCCGGCGATCGTCAAGCTGTCGCCCTTTTCTTCAAGGGCAGAGAATTCCGCCAGAACGTCGCCAATCATATAATCCCGGTTGGTGACAGCCGGGTACGGATCGACGCCGTGGGCACGCAGTTCGGTAAGCTTGGCAATCCTATCGGAACGCTCGCTCGGTTTGGTTTCAGCCATAATGTATGCTTGAATTTTATATTAAATAGAGGCGTTCGTCAAAAATATTGACAAAAAAGGCAAGAGTTCTTATAATCATGTTATCCAAAAATAAAACACCAGGAGGTGGTTCATGAAAGCTGTTCATTATATATTGATTATCATTGCGATTTTAGCGCTGATCCTATTTTCAAGTGAGATGATCGACGCCCCCGCTTCATACGCATTATTCTTCCTGCTTGCCTTCCTAGGGGCAATCGGTAACTATGTCATGAAGCCCTTGATCAAAGGAAACATGTGGTGGAAATTATTCGCCTGCGGAGCCTATGGATTTCTGCTCTATCATCTAGGAAAGGTTGTTTTTCTTGGTTTCGTTTCGCTGCTTAGCGGACTTCCGATGAATGAGCTCAGTAGCGTCTTCAATAATTCGCCTGATGCCCAGGATCACTGGTTCTTCTTATGCATGCTGATGGCCGTAATCCGTTTGACCGGATATGATGAAATGCCCGCAAAGACAGCGATCCAAAATTGACAGAGTCAATAAACTCAAAGCCCTCCGAACGTTAGTTCAGAGGGCTTTTAACATGTAAGGCTATGAAATAGAAACGATCTTGTACTGGATATCTCCTTTCGGCGTATGGACAGTTACCTTGTCCCCTACTTTCCGGCCGACAAAGGCGATGCCGAGCGGCGACTCGTTCGAAATCTTGCCTTCGAGCGGATCCGCTTCATTGAAACTGACGATCAAATATTCTTTCTTCTGCTTATCAGCTTCAACGGTCACCCGCGATCCCATGCCGACTTCTCCGGCGTGTCCGCCTGTCACGATCGTAATATTTTTAAGCAAGCTGGCAATCTCCGCGATACGGCCCTCGTTAAATGCCTGGGCTTCCTTAGCTTCGGCATACTCCGCGTTCTCGCTCAAGTCGCCGAGTTCTTTAGCCTTCTCGATCCGGTCGGCAATCTCACGGCGCTTCGCCGTGCTCAGGGCATGGAGCTCATCTTCGAGCTTATGATAGCCTTCTTCGGAAATAATTTGCTGGTCTCCCATAGGATATAGAAAGCGTTAATGAATATGAGATGCACTATACAATATACCTCAGGTTTTGGCAACCCGGTCCCCTGACGCCGTTACGACCGGAGGCGCGAAGGCCTGGGTCACCGCTACGAGGATCGCAAGATACATGAACCCGAGCGGATGATTCAAGTATGGAGTGAAAAAATGCACGGCCGCAATCGCGATCACGCCCATAAACACCGAAATGCCGGCAAGATAATGGTAGCGGATCAGCCGGAAGCCCGAAACCCCGATCGACCAGAGCAGCCAGAAATACGCAGCCAAGCCGAGCAAGCCAGACTTCATCGCTACATCAAGCCAACCCCATTCGAACGCATACGTCGTGTATTCTCCGTTGACAGTCGTACGCGTTATCCGCGGATCGCTTGTCATGTATGTCAATGTCTTTCCGAGCCCGTTGCCCCAGATCGGAGAAACGAGGATCTGGTTTGCCATGACCGGCAATAACGACCAACGCGACGCCGCGGCCGCTTCAGAGCTATTGGCTCGCTCCGCCAAGACCGACAATCCGGCCTGACCGAGCGGCTGAGGGAACGGGAATCTCACAGCGAGTCCAAGCACAAGAACAGCCATGGCCAGTCCGGCCAACCACATGAGGACGGAACGCCCGATGTCCTTCCAGCGAGGCCGGCCGTATATGGCGCTAAGAAGCATGCCGACAATCCCCGCGACAGCGGTGCCGATCCATAAGCTTCTCGATAAACTTGCCACCAGGGCCGTAACGCAGACGGCCGACGCACTCAGGATAAGGATGGCGGCTTTCTTGCGACCCGCTGCATAACGCTCAACGGCCCAAGCGCCTCCGACCAGGCAGGCGGGAACAAGATATACCTGCGACTGCGCGAAGATGCGCGAGAAACCGCTCGGGCCGGGAGTGATTTCGGCGAGCAGCGTATCCCGAAGCCACGTATAGACGTCGAACATGAACGGCGCGAAGTCATGAGAGAAAAGATACGTCAATCCGATTGTGGTCACGGCGAGCGCTCCGACTGCTCCCGCAAATCCGCTCAAGAAGAGCTTCATATCGTCGCGAGTGCGGAAGGCTTGCAAGAACGGAAGCAGGATCAAGCCGTATAACCAACGCTTAGCTTCGAGAAATACGAATGCCGGATCGTTTCCATAGAGCAGCGCGACAACCACGCTGATGCCGAGACTGACCGCGAGAGCGAGCAGGGGCCAGGCAAAAGGAATCGAAAAGATTTTACGGATCGATGTTTCGCGGCGCATGAGGGAGATAAGCTTACGTCCCGCCCAAACCGCCATGATAATCACCCAGATACCGATGCGCACGGACATGCCCTGTTCCGGTCCGCCAAGAGAGAAGATATAGCCCTGAGATCCGATGGCGAGTTCAGCTCCCGCGATGATGAAACCGTATCGGATATCGACTAACGAGCATACTAACGTCGCGCCAAGGATAATAGCAAAAACGATTGTCTGGACAATCGGCTCATGCCAGCCGATCGCTGAAAGAATCAGCGCCCCTAATGAACCGAAAAAAGCAATAGAGATGATGCGCTTAGGTGTCATATATTATTGAAGATTAAAAGCTGCTCCCTCTTGCAATCCATACAAACCAGCTCCCCCCGCTTTCAATTCAAGGACTTGATCGACTGGCGCGCCTGAAGGATATGGCGTATAGGGTTCCGCGGATTCCGGAGCGAGATTTCGATCGATGCGAAGGATACGGCCGCTGCGGATCCAGACGATATCGAGAGGAAACTTCATCCGTCGCATCACAAACGTATGTTCTCTCGGGGAATCGAACGTAAACAACATGCCGCATTGGCGGCAGAGATCTTCGCGATCACTCAAGCCTTGATACTGAGCTTCGGAAGTGACTGCCATATCCAAACGAATCGGCAAGTCGTTCAATTTCATTTCGACCGCCGAAGGAGCAGGCGGAAGACCAGGAGACTTAAGAAGAAAAAAGCCTCCGGCAATAAGCGCGCACAGGACCAGGCTCGAAATAACATGCTTCATAAAGAGTGCTTTCGCTTGATATGGACCATGGCTTCTTTATATTTCTTAACGGCGGGCAAGAACGGCAAAAGCTTATAAGCCGCTTTCGGAACCCAGGAACTGATATGTCCCCCAGTCTTGACCGTAAACAGCGTTTCCGGAATCCAGATGCCCGTATGTCCCTGATTCAGCATGGTCAGCCAGACATCCCAGTCCTGTAGGCGGCGGATCGTATTGTCAAAACCCGGAAAATGCTCCCGACGGATGAGCGAGCTGGCGTGGATAAAAGGCATCTTCCGGAGACGTTCTTCCGAATACTCGAAGAGACGGAAAAGCTTGCGGCCGTACATAAACGAACAATAGGCAAAGCTTTTATCGGGATGCTCATCGAGAGCTTCCTTCATCTTTTCAAGCATGTCATCCCGCATCGTGATATCCGCATCGCAGAATAGCAGGTAATCCCCTCTCGAATGGTCGAACCCGAAATTGCGCGTAGGATTCGAGCCCTCGTTCTCTTTAGAAAAATACTCGAAGCGACCTTCAGGAAACTTCTCCTTCCAATGCGCGACGACAGACTCGATATCGTCGGTCGAACCGTCATTGACCAGGATCACTTCCCAGTCCGCATACGATTGTGACAAGATGCTCTTGAGGCAATCGTCGACCTTGCTCGCTTGGTTGTAAATTGGAATGATGATTGAAATCATATGGCTTGTGTTATGAAAGCAATAAAGTATGTATCATCTTGATCTGGCGCTGCCAAGTGAATTGTTCGGCGCGTTCCTTTCCTTGCTCGCCTAAGCGCCTCTTCAATTCAGGATCATCGATCAGGCGACGGATTGCGTCAGCTATCGCAGCCGGATCGGATTCATTGACGCGCAAGCCGTTCACTCCGTCTTCCACGGCATCGCCGACGCCGCCGCTCATGCCGGCAATTACCGGCTTGCCGTGCTGGTTCGCTTCAAGATAAACGATGCCGAACCCTTCGTAATCCCCTGCAATGTCACGTGCAGTCATGATGAACGCGTCGGCGGCCTCAAGCCAGACGTGCTTCTTCTCATCATCGGCATCAGAAAGGATGATCACGCGGTCATCGAGTCCGAGTGATTCAATCTTCGCGTCAAGGGCTTCTCGTTCCGGCCCGTTACCGATAATCGCATATGTCACGGGGACTTTCGGTCCAAGCAAGGCCAGCGCCTCAAGTACCCTATCGATCCCCTTCCGCGGGACAAGTCGGGAAACGGTTACCAGAACGAACCTGTTCTCAAGGTTATAGTTGAACTTCAGACGGGCAGTCGAATCCGCAGGGACAAGGGTCGGCGCTTCTACTCCCGGATTAACCACGTGGATAGACGAAGAGGGAGAAAAAGCCTGCGCAAGAGCTCCTGTGTGGCTATTGGCGCAGATGATACGGCTAGCACGAGCCAGAATACGGCGTGAGAGCCAGCGCTTATGCGGTACTGCAGTTGCGGCCGACAGGTCGAGGCCGTGCAGAATAACGGCGTATTTGAATGTAAAAAAATGCGACAAGATCCAAACCGCCGTACCGATCGGTAGCACTTCGCCCGCGATTACCCAGTCCGGCTTTGATTCACGGATCATCGAACCGATCGAAAAAAGCGAGGGCAACCATTTGAGAAAAGGCAGCGACGGATTCACAAGACCGCGACTGCCATTGTCAATCACGGATAACTCGCCCGGCCAATGGCGGACAAGGTTGGCGTAATAACGTTCAACGCCGCCGAAGGCAGGCGGCATTTCAATAGCGGCAAATAGTGTCTTCATGATTGGACGATTCGTTTCTTCAGAAAAGACTCATAGACGCTAATCACGTCGGCCTTAGTGAAGCCCCCGAAAGCGAATAGCGCTATCGCATATACGAGAGCTCCGAGACCGATAAGGATGATGACATTGACCGATTCCTTGAGCCAATAGACGCCGAATCCCATGACCGCGGCGGCGGCACAGATCTGGATGAAGGGAATGATATATTTTCTCGGACGATACGTCATGATGCGGGGAATGACGATCCAGCCGAGCAACAGCATCAAGGCGCTCGTTACGACATTCGTGATCGAAGCGCCGATAACGCCGTACCGCGGAATCAAGAAAAGGTTGAGGATGACGCTGCCGATCGCGACGATGGCGATATGCACCGTGTTTCGTTTCTGCCGATCGCACGCGTTAAGGAGCGATCCGACAGGAAAACCGAGGAACATGAAGGGCACCGCGAGCATGCAGATCTGCAATGGCAGCGCCGCCTCGGTATACTGCGACTTGAAGACGACGATAAGCTTTTCGGCCAGCGCGATCACGCCGAAGGCTATCGGGGCCGCAATGATGAGGGTGTACTTGAACGCCCGTTCGAACGTTACCATCAGTTGTTCGCGATTATTATGCCAATATGAACTCAACGCCGGATAGAGCGACGCGACGAACGCCATCGGCAGGAATTGGAGGGCGACCATGATCTTGAACGGGATCTGATATAAGCCGACGGCGCTGTCCCCCGCCAGCTTGAACAGCAGGACAGAATCGAAGTACGTATAGATACGCTGGAAGATCGCGTAGAATGCGAACGGAGCCGCTATGAGGAAAAGATGACGGACAATCGCGCTGTCCCAACGCGGTCGGAAATCGACCTTCCATCGCTTACGCACGACGATGGCTGCATACGTGCAGTTGAAGGCGCTCGCCAGCAGCAAGGAGACCATGAGCCACTGGATTCCCCATCCGAGCGAGAGGACAAGCATGCTGAAACCGAAGACGATGCATTGGAATATCACCGAGGCGATGCTTTCGTATTTCAGGTTATGGAAACCGCGGGAGGTCGCGTAAAAGACGTTCGTGAAATAATCGAGGATCATCGCCGCGCCGGAAATGTAGATGAGTTGCTGGGTCAGCGGATTGTAATCCCAGAGAGCGCTCCAGACGATAAGCGCCAAGACGGTCGCGATCGTAAGCGGGAATTTGATCGCGAGAGCGTTGGACAACAGCGCCTTCGCCCTTCCCGGCTCTTTGGCGATTTCCCGGGTCAGGACGGTGCTCATGCCGAAATCGATGAAGATGCCGAAGATCGACGTGACTGAAATGGCAAAATAAAACTGGCCGAGATCGGCCGGTCCGAGTTCGCGCGCATAAATCGTGAAATACGCGAGCGAGATGACTTTCTGCACTATGAGCGCCAGGGTGAAATAGGAGGTATTTCTGGCAATATTAGTGATCTTTTCAGCCATAACGATGTTCTATGTCTTCGACATCATACCATTTTGCGCGGAAAATTCCCAGAAAATAAACAACCCCGCCTCCGGGAGAGACAGGATTGTCGAGGATATGGAATTAACGCTTGCTCCACTGCGGGGCGCGGCGGGCTTTGCGCAAACCCGGCTTCTTGCGTTCCTTGCGGCGCGCATCGCGGGTGAGCCAGCCTTCGGCCTTCAAGACGCCGCGCAGGTCCTTGTTCAACGAGAGCAAGGCGCAGGCGATGCCGTGGCGGACCGCCGTGGCTTGTCCCTGTTTGCCGCCTCCATTGACCTTGATCGTGAAATCATACGTTCCTTCAAGAGCGGTAGTCTTCAACGGTTCGAGGATGACCATCTGGTCTGTCGGGGCCGGGAAATACTCGGCCAAGGAAACGCCATTGACGGTAATGTCGCCTTTGCCGCCTTCAAAGATGCGGACGCGGGCGGCAGCAGTCTTGCGCTTGCCCATGGTCTCGGTGTAGCGACGGCTTGATGTCGAGGCAGCGGCTGGCTTCTTCACGGTTTTGGCTTTTGCTTCAGTCATAGGATTACTTGATGTTCAGGCGCTTCATCATGCCGTCGCGCAGGCGGGTCGGCGGAAGCATCTGCTTTACCGCGCGGGACAGGACTTCGCCCGGGTTAGCGGCAAAGACATCCTTCATCTTCTTCGTCTTCAATCCGCCCGGATAGCCGGAGAAACTATAATAATTTTTCTGCTCCATCTTCTTGCCGGTGAACTTCATCTTGGCGACGTTGTAAATTTCAACGATATCGCCTTCATCACGATGCGGTTCATAGCCAGGCTTGTGCTTGCCGCGCAGAAGCGTAGCGACACGAGTCGCCAAGCGGCCCATAGTGAGGCCGGTAGCGTCGATAGAGTGGCGGTTTCTAAGTATCGGTTTGGCTGGCATATAGTTATACCAATTCAATCTGGACCATCGCAGCGCCGTCGCCAGCCCGGGTTCCCAGTTTAATAATACGGGTGTAACCGCCGTTGCGGTCCTTGTACCGCGCCCCGAGGACATCCATCGCTTTCTTGACGGCAAGCGGCTGCGGCAGGGTGCTGATGAGGGTGCGGCGGGCAGTCAGGTTGCCTGCTTTGGAAACGGTAATCAAACGTTCGACAAGCGAACGGACAGTCTTGGCTTTCGCCTCAGTCGTCTTTACCTTTTCGTACAGCATAACGCTGGCCGCGAGGTTCCGCAGCATCATTTCGCGTGGTGCTTTAGCTCGATCAAGGATTTTTCCGGTATTGCGGTGGCGCATACAACAGTTTCAAGTGAGGGGTGATTTATTTCTTCTTGGACTTGGCTTTCTTGCCGTCGCCTTCTTCTTCGCTTTCTTCAGCGTCAGCGGCTTCAGGTTCGGCAGCTTCCGGCGTTTCGACAGCCTCGGTCGTCTCTTCAGCTACGGCAACGGTGCCATCGCCCAGGGAACGGACAGCATTGAACTGTTCGAGCAGGATCTCGGTCGCGCGCTTGAACGCGTCTTCGACGGAAATCGTGCCGTCAGTCTGGATGTCGAGGATAAGCTTTTCCCAGTTGACCATCTTACCGACGCGGACGTTCTCGACGTCGAGGCCGACGGCCAGGACCGGTGAGAAGATCGAATCGATGTCGATGTAACCGAGCTCGCCCTTCTTATCTTCGCGGTTTTCAATCGTTTCGTAGCCGAGGCCGCGGCGGATGAAGATTTCCATATTGAGCTTGCCGCCCATGTCGGTCAGATCAGCGATGACCAATTCCGGGTTGACGACTTCGACGCCTGCCTGCTTGACGATATCGCCGGCGGTCGCGCTCTTTTCGCCGTACGCTTTCAGTTCGAGGCGGGCCTCATCAAGGCCTTCATCGAGCTTGAAGCGGACTTTTTTCAAATTGAGGAGGATCTGGAGAACGTCTTCCTTGACGTTCGGCAAGGCCATGAATTCATGGCTGGCGCCTTCGATCTTAGCTCCGATGACAGCCACTCCCGGCAACGAAGCCAGCAGGACGCGGCGCAAGGCGTTTCCGACCGTAGTGCCATAGCCCGGAGCCAATGGCTCAAGGATAGCCTTGACGCGGTTCGGTTCACCCGATTCCTCGAAGGAAAGTTTTTTTGGCAAAGCGATTGTTTGCATATGCGAAAGATGCGCGCCCGTAAAGAGGGGCTTTTTATGTTAGCGTGAGTAGAATTCAACGATGAGCTGGCTGGCGATCGACTGGTCGAGATCTTCCTTCTTCGGTTCATGCAGTACCTTGCCCGACAATTCCTTGCCATCGAAGTTGAGCCAGCCCGGGACGATCGCCTTTTTCATCTGTTCTTCGAGGTTGGCGAAAATCTTCTTCTGCTTCTTCGACTTCCGGACGGCAACGATATCGTTCGGTGAAACCTGATAGGAAGGGATATCGACTTTCTTACCGTTAACCTCGAAAAGCGCATGTCCGACCATCTGGCGGGCCTGGGCGCGGGTCAAAGCAAGTCCGAAGCGGTAGACGACGTTGTCGAGGCGCATTTCAAGCATCCGCAGAAGATTCTCGCCGGCATCGCCTTTCTTCTTGGCCTTCTGGAAGGTCAAGACGAATTGCTTTTCGCGAAGGCCGTACATCTTTTTGGTCTTCTGCTTTTCCTGAAGTTGCAGGCCGTAGGTGCTCTGCTTCTTCGGGCGCTTGGATTGCATGTTCATTCCGGGCATGTTCGTAGGATTATGAAAACTTAAACGCGGCGCGGCTTGCGGCTGCGGCAGCCGTTATGCGGCAACGGGGTGATGTCCTTGATATAGGTAACGTTCAAACCGTTGGCATTGAGCGCGCGGACCGCGGATTCGCGGCCGGTGCCGACGCCTTTGACAAAAACCTTGACTTCAGCGAGCCCGAATTCCTTAGCTTTCTCAACGGCGATACGGGTGATGATCTGAGCGGCATACGGAGTCGATTTCTTCGGGCCCTTGAAACCGGCGAGGCCGGCATTGGACCAGGAAATGACGTTGCCGACATTATCGGTCAAGGTAACGATCGTATTGTTGTACGTCGAATTGATAAAGGCTTTGCCGGAAGTGACACGGACGGCCGGGCCTTTCTTCTTTTTCTTACCCTTGAGCGCCTGGCGATTAGCCTTCTGCTTTTCGAGTTTCTTCTTGATTTCCTCCGGGAGTTCTTCGAGCTGAGCAGCCTCCGACTTCTGTTCGACAGCTTCAACGCTATCGTCAGCCGTTATTTCGGCAGCGACCGGTTCGATCTCTTCGGTTGTCTTCTTTTCTTCAGTCATAGGATATTAGGTCTTTTGAGCAGACGGTTTCTTACCGGATGAAGCCGTGCGTCGAACATTGCCCCGGACGGTGCGGTTATTAGTCTTGGTCCGCTGGCCGCGCGCCGGAAGATGCTTGGCATGGCGGGAACCGCGATAGGAAGCGATGTCCTTCATGCGCTTGATGTTCGCGCCGATGTCGCGGCGGAGGTCGCCTTCGACACGCATGTCCTTTTCGATCAAGACACGGAGACGGTTGGCATCATCTTCTTTCAAATCCTTGACGCGGGTATTCGGATCGATCTTTGCCGAAGCCAGGATCTTGTTCGACGTCGTGCGTCCGATTCCAAAAATATACGTCAACGCGATTTCTACGCGCTTTTCGTTAGGAATGGTAACACCGGCGATTCTTACAGCCATACGGGAATACAATTAATAAAGCGCTTAACCTTGGCGCTGCTTATGCTTCGGAGTCTTGCAGATAACCATAACCCGGCCTTTGCGGCGGATCGTCTTGCAGTCCTTGCAGATTTTTTTCACGGAAGCTCTGACTTTCATGGTAGTTCTAAAATCCCCTGGTTCGGGGATGTGATTACAGTCGGTAGGTTATCCGGCCTTTGGTTAAATCGTACGGGCTCATCTCGAGCTTGACTCGGTCGCCGGGAGCGATGCGGATGCGGAACATCCTCATCTTTCCTGAAAGATGGGCCAGGATTTCGTGGCCGTTATCAAGACGGACTTTGAAGGACGCCGCGGGCATGAGCTCGAGCACTTCCCCCTCCATTTCGATAAAGTCCTTTGAATTGCTTGTGTCGGTCATTCAAAACAACAAAAAATTTGGTAAAACGATTTACCAAAGTTTTGGTAAGACAAAAATATTGTGAAAAGCCTCAATATTTTTACGTGTACAGCTATTATAGAGGCAAAATCTTTTGGTGTCAAGGGGTTAGAGCGGAACCTGATAAGTCAATATACTACGCTAATATTAGCACTTATTCCAGCACCGCCTTAATCCGCCGGATGCCCGCCGACGAGCTTTCTTCTTTGGCTATCCGGAAATGTCCGAGTTCCCCGGTACTTTCCACATGCGGGCCGCCGCAGATTTCCTTGCTGAAATACTCGCCCTCATTGCCGACGAAATAAACCTTGACGTTCTGCTCGTATTTAGAATCAAAGACGCCGGTAGCGCCGATTTCACGGGCTTTTTCAAGCGGCATCTCTTCAAAGCGCACGGGTAGACGCGCATCGATCGCGCCGTTGACGAGCCGTTCCACCTCCGCGATCTGTTCCGGAGTCATTTTCTCGTCATTCGGAAAGTCGAGACGCAGGCGTTCCCCGGTAATATTGCTCCCCTTCTGATAGACATGATCGCCGAGAACTTTCTTCAACGCGGCCAAAAGCAAATGCGTCGCGGTATGGAGACGGGTGGTTTCGACGCTATGGTCAGCCAACCCGCCTTTGAATTTTCCAGCCGAAGCGGTACGGGACAGGTCCTGGTGCTTAAGAAGCTCAACTTGGAACCCTGCCTCATCGACATCCATCCCTTTCTCACGTGCCAACTCGACCGTCATTTCGATGGGGAAGCCGTATGTCTGATACAGGTTGAAAGCCTGCTCGCCGCTGATCGTTCCCGACAGCTTTTCAAACTCCTTCTCCCCTCTTTCAAGCGTAGCTTCAAACTTCGTTTCTTCTTTTTTCAATTCATCAAGGATGAAATCCTGGCGTTTCCTCAACTCAGGATATACGTCCTCGTACTGGCTGATATAGATTTCAGCAATACGGCTCGTCCATTGCTCCTCGCTGATGCCGAGCGTGCGGCCGAAACGGATCGCGCGGCGGATCAAGCGGCGGACGATATAGCCTTGGTCGGTATTTGACGGTCCCACTCCTTTGTCATCGCCCATGATGAACGTCGCGGCCTTAATATGGTCGGCGATGATTTCGAAGGGTTTCATGTCATCGTCATATTTTTTTCCGGAGATCTCTTCGATCTTCTCGATGGCATCGCTGAACAAGTCCGTCTTGAAAATATTATTCTGTTCCTGCGCGGCCATCGTCATGCGCTCCAATCCCCCGCCGAAATCGACCGACTTGCTCGCAAGTTCCTGCCAGCCGTTCTCGGTCTTCTGATACTGCATGAAGACGGAGTTGCCGATCTCGATGAAGCGGCCGCAATCGCAGTTCGGATGGCAGAACGGACCGAAGGAGGTATCATGCGGCTTCAACGTATCGTAAAACGTCTCCGAATCCGGACCGCCGAGTTCGCCGACGGCGTCGCCGCGCTGCCACCAGTTCTTCGCGCGATACGCGAAGATGCGGTATTTCTCGACGCCGAGATTCAACTCCTCGGACGGCGCTCCTTCGGGCATGTCCGGGGCTTCATCGGCATCGATATTGTATTTAGCGAAAATCTGCAGCATGATCTCGACCGAGTCCGTATCTTTCGGAATCTGCCCGCCTTCAGAGCCGACATAGACGCTCTGATAGAGGCGCTTCGGATCAAGCTCCAATTCATCGATCAAGAATTCGTACCACCAATTAAGCTGCTCGGATTTCCAATAGCTTGACTCAAGCGACCAGTTGCCGAGCATCTCGAAGAACGTATTATGGCGGTTATCGCCGACTTCTTCGATATCCTCGGTCCGGAACGATTTCTGGCTGTCGGTCAGCCGCGTGCCGGCCGGGTGCTTCGCTCCGAGCAGGTACGGCACGAGGGGAAACATCCCCGAATTGACGAAGAGAAGCGTCGAATCGTTTTCCGGCAGCAGTGATGCGCTCGGGATAACGGCATGTTCCCGGGCTTTGAAAAAATCTAGGTATTTTTGTCGGATTTCAGAAGAATTCATATATATTGACTCTATCGGCTTTTAGGGATAATATCAAGCCAGTTCTTTGGGAGCGGCAACGATCCATGGCCGGCGGCCTACGTCGTTGCGTTCCGGTACACAGCATAGGGTGTGCTGGACAAGGGGGAGCCCCTGAGCGGCTCAGACATCGCCCGCAGTCAGGCTCAGTAATAGAGCAGTCGCAAACACTCTTCATCTTGTTTCGAGCTTTCGCTTTATTTTGTTCCTTAGAATACTATGAACAGACGAAACCCTTTAGCTGCTATAGCTGAGGTGAGCGGGTGCTTGCGATGAGGCACCGCTTTTTATCTAAAAGCAAAAAATCCGGCACGGCAGTACGGCCGGTATTCTCAAAAAGTTGCACCTCTGTAAAAGACATCTTGGTAGCAGGGCCCATAACCCTCTCGTCTCTATAGCATCGGGACTTACACGTTCCCGATCTATATACCCGGAAAGCCGGAAGACGAACCAACTCGACTTGGAATTACAACTGGGAAGAGTGAGTGCCATCTGAGCAATAGCTCAGGATCTGCGGCATCAGTTGCTATTTTGCGAGGTAAATCAACCCCTGTACTATGTACGGGGGCTTTTATTTTTTATTGCAATTGCCCCACATGCCCGTCTTATCGGCCCGGGCTTCGCGTTCCATGACTGAAAACAGTTCTGCCTTCTGCACATCCGGCGGATAGGCGGCAGCGACGGCAAAGCCGCCTTTGACCAATTCATAATTCACAAATACTCCGTCATCGCGATATACATATGCCAATAAGCGCCCATACCGGTCGCGTTCGCTGACATCCTTGAACAGGCGGACCTGCTTGCCCTTTACTAAATCTCGATTCCTTTCTGTCGCTTCGATGCCGTAGCATTCGAGTCCTTTCGTATTATCATCAAGCTCCGGCGTATCGACGCCGATGTAACGGACTTTCTCGCCGTTATCGAGGACGATGGTATCGCCGTCAATGACTTCTTTCACTCCGATCAAATCACCATATATATACTCTCCGGCCGTTCCGGAAGTAAGCTTGCTCTTGATCTCCTTAGCCTGCTTTTCAATAAAGTCGAGCGTTGAACGCGCCGCCTCAGCCGGTGAAATAGTCGCCGGATGGAAAAAGAGTTGAGAGAATCCGATAGCTGCCAAACCGACGACAACTATGATCGCGAGCAGCCGCGCGAGTCGAAGAGGCATACTCAATCCTTAATAGCTGCCGCCGTTCTGCAGGATATTCCAGAAATTCTGCACGACGCCCGAATTCTCATACGTGCCTTCGGCGAGCCAGGTCGGGACGCCGAGGAAGCACAGCTTATTGTCCGACCAGGCAAAAGCGGCGCCGCCGGAGTTGCCGAGATCGATCCGCGCCGTTATGAAATAGTTCGGATGAGGAGTGTTGCCGAGGAATGTCCGTCCGCTGATAGCGCCGCTCGTGGTGATACGGGCATCGTTGGCATAAAACGGATAACCGGTCGCATAGACGGTGGTACCGATGGCCAAGTCAGATGAACAAGTATCGATATCGGGAATGGCATCGATAAGCTGGGTGAGCGCCTGGTCGGGTTCGATAATCGGGACGAACGTCGAATCGGAATCGCTATTCGCTTCCATCTGGTTCTCGACGTCGATCATATGCGGGTTGATATCGATCGAGCCGATCGCGCAGACTCCGGTCGTAATGACATGATCGTTCGTTAGCACGACATAGCCCACACCGTCGATATGGCCGAGCGATCCGCTGCCGCGAGTTATCGTCTCTTCCTGCTCGTTGACACACGCGACCATTACTACCCCCCTGTTCTGCTTCTCCATCTCCACGAGGGGATCGGCGGCTGGCGTGACCGGCGGGGTCACGGGAGGCGTAACGGGAGGAGTCGTCACCTTCTTCGGATCGGCCGAATCTTTCGCCATCTTGATAGACTCGAGGTCCTTAGTCGAGATACCGAGACCGAGCTCCCGCATCACCTTAAAGGCGTCTTCAGGACGACCGAGGAAGTGGAGCTTGAATGTATCCGGAAAGACGTAATATGCCTTGCCGCTGTCTTGGACCTTGATCAGGATCTTTCCCGAAAGCGATTTCGGCGCTTTTTTTTCGAATGAAGCGAAATCTTTATTGGAGACGCCGAGACCGAGTTTCTTCATGACGCCGAAGGCATCGGCCGGACGGCCGAGGAAATACCGTTCTGAGGTTTGGGGATTGACGTACCATGCTTCCCCCTTCGACTCAACCTGGATCAATATCTTTCCGCCCAATTTCTTACCGAGCGAATCGGCCGCCGAAACCGTCGGAGCGAGGGCGAACATCAGCACCGCGAGCAGAAGCAAGGTTTTCTTCATAAAGATGATTATATGGCCGAATAGCCGTTAGATACAGTTAGCCTAATCTAATCTCCGGTTTAATTCAACCTCTACTATTGACACATTTCAAAGGATATGTTATTATCGCTTTCAGTTCTCACTAAAAGTTTGTGGTTGGAGCACGGAGGGTCGGTAGCCTTCCAGACAGCTGCGTTATCCCGGAAATAAGGGCCCGGGACGAACAGTCGATCCAGTTGCTTGGCAACCATGTATCACAAAGAGCGAATAGAGCCTTACGCATCGCGCAGGCCTATATCGCTCTTTTTTATATTCCTTTGCGTATCTCTTCGAGCAATCTCAAATAAAATTCAAGGTTGTTCAAAGTCGCCAGACGCTTGCCGAGGGGCTCATTTATTTTAAACAAGTAGTGCAGATACGCTCGGCTCAACGTCCGCAATTCGGGAATTTTCGATTCCGCGCTGATCGGTCGAGAATCACGCGCGAACTTCGCATTGGTAATCGTCACGGTCTCATATAGCTTCTCCGTGGCTTTTTTCTTCGAGCAGAGCAAGCGCTTGATCTCGGTTTTCGTCTTCGCGCTGAAGCAGAACAAGCGGCCATGGCGGCCTTCGCGTGTCGGTATGACGCAATCGAACATATCGACTCCCCGTTTCACTGCTTCGATGATATTTTCCGGATAACCGACACCCATCAGATACCGGGGCTTGTCGGCGGGCAAGGCTTCGGTAACATAATCCAATACGCCATACATCTCATCATGGCTTTCGCCGACTGCGAGGCCGCCGATATTGTAGCCGTCAAATCCGATAGCGGAGAGCTCGGCGGCGCTACGCAAGCGCAGGTCCTTCTCGGTTCCGCCCTGCACGACCGCAAAGACGAGCGGCTTCTTGCCTTTCATCTTTTTCAGATGGTTCTTCGTCCGCTCGGCCCAGGCCGTCGTTAAAGCGACAGATTTTTCCAAATACTCTCGCGTTGCAGGCAATGCAACGCACTCGTCAAGGACGACGGCGATATCGACGCCGAGAGCCGCCTGGATATCAAGCGACCGCTCCGGTGTAAGATAGTGCTTCGAGCCGTCGACATATGAAGAGAATTTCGCTCCCTTCGAAGTGAGCGTTACGAGGCTCTTGCCGCTTTTCGTGCGATCGGAAGCCAAAGAGAATACCTGAAAGCCTCCGGAATCCGTCAGGATCGCGCCGTCCCAACCCATGAATGAATGCAACCCGCCGTACTTCTTAATATATTTTTCCCCGGGGCGGAGCATCAGATGATACGTATTCGAAAGCAAGATCGGCGAACCGAGGCGCCGAATATCTTCAGCCGACGCGAACTTGACCGTCCCCTGCGTCGCGACCGGCATGAAGAACGGCGTTTCTAAAGGACCGTGGCTTGTCTTAAGACGGCCACGGCGCGCTTTAGAGAACTTACTTTTCCGTATCAACTTGAACATCTTTTATTCTACGATGCCGTCCGTATCGGCGATATCATCCCGTTCGAGCCGAGTCGTCTGGCTCTTGAGGACCTGCCTGATCTCATGAGCGGTCTGATTATCCGTCGCAGTCAATGTGGTTCCGTTCGTCAGGATCATGACCTTATTGCGATCGGTAGCCCGCGGCTTGATAGCGATGCTGAATTCGGCCTCCAACGTCTGGGAAGAGATCGGCAAACGGCCGATCCGCCAGGTAACTTCATTTGTTTCAGGATCGTACGTGATGTCGCCTACGTCAGCGAGCTGCTTCCCATCCCATTCGATATAGCTCGGCAACGTCGTCCTGACCTGCAAAGCTCCGAGCTCATGCAGGCTGTTAGTGATTTTCCAATAGACTTTCACGGTAGTTGTTTCACCCACCCGCGGCGGCAACGGCCCGGTCCCGACGGCAATATTGTCGTCATCGAAATATCGCGCGGATTCGTCGATCGCCGTATCCGAATTGATCTTGATGAGGAGCTGGTTAGAGCGGTTGGCCTCGTTCTGCGGCGACAATTCCTCGGTCTTCGCTCCGACTGCGAACTGAGCATAGCTCTTTATTTCCGCGTTCGTGATCAAAGTCGCTTCGCTGACAGGCCGGATCGGCACGGTAAAATCGATCGTCCCTTCTTGATCTTTGGACAGCGCCTTGAGGGCGGGTATCTCGTTTTGCGTCCAGACGATCGTCGAACCGGTTACTTTGCCATTATTCTTATCGACGATACCGCGCCAATCGATCGCGTCGCCGTCAAGGACTGCCATGATGATGACATTCTCCATCGTCTCTTCGCCCTTATTGGAATACGAAATCGAATAATTGACCGGCTGTCCGAAATCGGCTCCCTGGTCGCCTGATTGGCCGTTAGCGACGAGCGTCAAGTTAAGGCTGTTCTTAATGATATCGACCGGAATGATCTTCTCCTCAAAAATATACTGCTTGCCGCTACCGCTCGGCTCATAATCGAAGCGCACCTTCAGCTCTTCCTTGTCATTCTTCTTATCGGTAAATTTGAACCGTATCGGGAGCTGGATCTCTTTGCCGGATTCAAGCTTCGAAACCTTCCAAACTCCGGTGTCGCTTCGCTCTATCCCGGCGGGGTATTCTTTCGGCTCGACGATAGCGAGCTGTTCGGAGCGTTCGAGACGGATCGAGAACGTATCGATAAAATTGGTTTCTTGAGGCAACAGCGTAACCAACAACGTCTGTTCCTGTCCGACAAGCGCGCTGCCCGGAGCGACTGCAGCGATGTCGAGTCCGCTGCCGGCAAGGACGATATCCTTGCTGGTTGACTTCTTGAAAGTACTCGTCAATTTAGCGGGACGGTATGACAGATCGGCGAAAAGTATATTCGAATCCCCCGATCGCGCGATCAATCTGCCGGTAATCGTTACTTTCCCGCTATCATGCGCCTCTAGATCGCCTAGCGTCCATTTATTGTCATTCTCGCTAGCGGCGGGCTCCGCCGATGAAAAAATGAAATTTTCGGGATAGACGACCGTCATCTCCAAGTTCGTGATATCTATATTTTCACGCGTACGATACGCTATGGTATATGTGAATTCCTCATTCGCCTTGATAGTATCAGGGGCGCTAATTTCCAATTCTACGGCTGACGTATCGGCGCTGCGGTTGATGATCCAATAATACGCTCCCACGGCTATCAGCGCGGCTCCGAGCACATATGCTGAAATAAGAAGCGCGCGGATGAACGGACTGCGGCGTTTTTTTATATCCATTTCACGGACATTCACCCGTTGGCCGTTATCGTCCTGGTAAATATGGGACAGGCTGGCGGAAACGGAGGCATTGCCTGTCTTGCCTTTAAGATACTTGTCAAAACGATTGACCTCAGCTTCCGACGGCAGTTCATGCTCGACGAATGTTCCGAGTTCTGAGTTTTCACGGCGGACCTTTTCCTGATTTTGTTTTTTTGCTGGCTTTGGCATACCTGTTACTGAGCGAATAAATAAGTGTTCACGATATCGACATTAAGATCAGATGACGATCTCCAGACTCCTTGTTCTTGCCGCGCCTCGGGAGGATAATTCCAAACGACCGGCAATGATGTCATGAGGCTCGTTTCAAGGCGCGCGGGTTGAGCGCCAGGCTGTTTCTGGACGAGCAAACGATAGCGGAGCGGTTCGTCCTTCTTGAACAGTCGTAACAACGAATCGAACCAATCTGAAGGTTCAGGCTGAGAAACAGTGAACGGCAGCTTATAGGCAAACGTCGTGACTCCGGTTTCTCCCGGATCAATCATCGTCCAGTTGGCAAAAACGGTCTTCCCCTGTTCGGAGTATATCCGCGTTCCCGAAGCTTCGTCCGTACGAGCCTTGCGTTCTGAGGCGAGATCCGGATCAAGCTCCCATGAGGAATCCGCTTCCTGAAAATAGGACGCGTCAGGAGTAGAGAAACCGGAAGCCGAAATTAGCTCGCTTCCCTCCGGAACATACACTCTAAGCCAATCGACATTGCGGACTCCCGTAAAGAGTTCGTTCTTGATACCGGTATGTTCTCTGATAATCGTAAGCGTATCAATAATCGAGCCGTCGGGCAAGATTTTCGCGTCATGCCGCAGCGTCTGTCGAACGACACGGTCGGTTTTTTGACCGCCGATATTCGCGTTCACGACCATCAGGTAATCTCCGTCAGCTTTGGCGACTGATCCTCCCCAGCCGAAGCGCTCGACCGAAGCCTGCAAGTCAGGATCATTGAAATAGGCGAGGATATATTTTTCATTCAGGCTCGCTTCCATCTGTTCGACCAGCTTGATGGTCGTTTCCGGGGTCAAACGCTTGGGCAGCTCTTCCAGGATTTTGGTCATCAGGTCGCCGATTATCTTCTTCGGCTCCGTCGTCACGTGCGGCTTTTGCTCCGAAAATGTCTGTGTTACCTGCCAGAAATTTTCAGCTGTCATAGTAACGCCGTATTCTTTCGTCATATCGATCGGACCAGTGACGGCAAGCAGGCGCTCAATAACATCCGGAGTCAAGCTGATTACGCCATCGACCGTCGGTCCGTTGCTGTTCTCGTAAAACCATTGGAGCTTACGCGCGCTTGTCGGCCAATCCGGCCACCAATTTGCATCCCAAAAATGCCATAACGGATTAAGGAGCCGCAGCGGATCAGGCGCCGCAACAAGCCGCGTCAATCCAGCCTTGGTATCGTAGCTCCCGCCTTTAGGGACGATAAGATTCTTTATTTCGCCGCGACTCACATCGACAAGGGCAAAGCTGCCGATGAAGCCCCCCGACCCGCGGATCTCGGAATTGTTCTGGAAAACGAGCAAGTAGCGCTTGTCCATCTGCTCGCCAAGGAAGATTGAAGCTTGCCGTGCCAGAGTGATGGCTTCTTCGAGGCTCGAAGGCAGATACGATGCTTTGGAGGCAATGTCAGCGAACTGATCCCGGTACGCCACCGGAACAGCGAGCGGATCGATCCGACGGATTTCATCTTCGAGCCGACGCGCATCAGGGAGAGCCCGTTCAGCCTGAGTTATGAAATTAGAAAGAAAAGAGTCTACGGTTGCCGTTTGCCCCGCAGGCGCAACCATTGCCGCCGTCAGCCGTTCGCCGAGCTTGCCTGATAATTCGCCTGCTTCGAGGATGTGTCTGCTGGCTCCGGCTTGACGAGCAGAATCACTCGGAATGAAACGAGCGATTTCAAGCAGCAGCCCGTTGATTTCCGAAAGCTCTTCTTTTGCATCGATAAAATTGCCGGCGGCCGTACTGAACGCGTCCCCCGCTTCCGGCAACTTCTGCTCGCCGAGCAACCCGGCCGCGGAAAAGAGCGAAGAGACGGCTGTCATCGTCTTCGAGAGGACGCGATCCTTTGTCGAATCAAGGCTGCGCCACTGCGAATACAAAAAGATAGGCACCATGACGACGCATAACGTCAAAGCGAAATTGATAGCGCGGAACGCGACGGTACGACGCGAGACTGTCGGCGGACGGACGGAACGGACTTCTTCGCGAACAGCTCGGACGCCGCGACGAGCGCTTTCGGCGACGATCGCTTCCATATCTCGAACGAAATCACGTCCTGACGACGCCCGTTTTGTTCGGCGAAGACTGCGGGCAAAGAGCTGGATGACGGCGCCGAACGAACGGACAAGCATATCCGCGAAGAGAAATACTCCCCGTCCGAACAGCGATACGATGGCGACAAGCAACCGCACGACCGTAAGGGTCCGGGCTGCATACGCAAGACGAGCGCCGATAGTGTAGCGAGCGATATCGTCAGGCATTCGAGAGGATTCGTGAATAAAGGCGAGTGACGGCCTCCCCCGCTTTCTCCCAACTGAAAAGCTTGATCTGTTCGAAACCTTTCGCACACAATGCTTTTCGCAGCGCTTCATCAGTCAGGATCAGCTCAAGCTTCTCGAGAATATCCTCGTCGTCATACGGATCGAAATAAAGAGCCGCCTCGCCGAGCACCTCAGGCAAGCACGTCGCGTTTGAGCTGACGACCGGGCAATTCCGTGACATCGCCTCGAGCGGCGGCAGGCCGAAACCTTCATACTTCGATGGAAAAACATATGCGGCTGCCCGACTGAATAGAACGTTCAATTCCTTATCGGGAACATACCCGGGAAAAATCACGGGCAAGGATGCGGCTCGGCGCGGGTCACGCGACCATAGTCCTTCCTGCTCCGCATACTCTTTCAGCCGAGAGTAAAAATAATCATCCTTGCCGACAAGGACGAGCTTCAGATCGCGGCGATTCTCATGAAAACGCTTGAACACGCGGATGAGCGTTTCCAAGTTCTTGTGCGGATATGCGTTACCGACATACAAAAGATACGGCTCGAGGATGCAATAATCAGAAAGGATCTCTTCAGCTTTCAGCGTCGATGAAAAATGTCGATCGGCCTTGCCGGACAGCGTCGCTACGCCCTCATAAATCATTTCGAGATGATCAGCCCGCGTGCCGAATTGTTCCATAATGTCTTTTTTCGTGTATTCGGTTACGGCGATAACTTTCTCGGCCCCCTTGATCGCGTGCCGGATAATGATTCGATAGAAAAGATTCTTCAATAAATATAAGACCGGACCGAGCGTCGTCGCCCGCATCGTCGGAAATTTCGTCAGGATCAGGTCATGGATCGTCACGATGAAACGAACGGGCGAAAAAAGCGGCACGTTGAAATGCGGATAGTGCATCAAATCGAGTTTCTCCTTGGCAATCAGCCATGGCATCCGAACCTGCTCCGCCAGCGTGTACCAGCGGACATCGGCCAGGACTTTCTTGACGCGTGGATGGTCAGTCACGAGCTCATCGAAGTTGTCCTTGCTAAGGAAAATGACATATTCATTCTCACGGTCGAAAGCCAGGACGTTGTCGACAGTTTCCTGCGTATAACGGCCCAAACCCTTGCCGAGCGGTCCGTAAAAGCGGGCATCGATGCCGATCCGATAGCGTTTTTTGCTTTCCATAGGGACAGTATACCATTAATGCTCGCCAAATAAAAAAGCCGTTATTTTTCAATATCGGCTTTATGAAAAAGTCTTTCCGCCTTTATGACAGATTTCTTCCTTCGGCGTCTACTCTGGGACGGAGGGGCATGAGCGCCTTACAGCCCCTACTGGCAGAAATGCAACTGACACCCAGTAGAAAGCTGGCAAGACTATATATCGTCAGTATGATACGGAACGAAACGAAATTTGGTCCATAATACAGCCGGTACATTTCCTCGGTTACCGCATTCAATCCGACCCAAAGCGCGAACCCATTAAAGAACAAGAGATACATGCTGAGCGAACCGCCTAAGAACAATACTCCGCTCAACAGGAACCAGCCGTTTTTCCGGACATGTTCCTGAATGGCCCACTGATAACTGGCCGCCAACAACATGGCGATTGAAATGACCAGCATCACGGCCATGATTACTGAAAGCAGCTTCGGCGACATGATCGCATCCGGCTCACGCTTGATTGCAAACATACATATGCCGCAAAAGATCCAAAAGGCATTGCCTAGCGCTAGGACAATGTTTATTGCTTTTTCCATGGCTTCTCCTTTCCAGAGAATGAATGTTTTTTAAATAATCTTAGTACATCGGATAATAAGAAATCAGGAATCTTTATCGGGAACGATACCCAATCCAAGAACCAAGCGGGAAACTGAGTATCGCAATCGGAACGAGGACGGCGCATCAGTTTCCGGACTTCGTCCGCCATCATGTCTTCGAGTTCGATCTTGATGCCGTCATAGCTTTGCAGGCGCTGCCTGCATTCCTCCATCTGATTCAAATCCCTTCTTAGCTCCAGCTTTTTCTTAATTGCCTCCCATGTTTTCAAACGGTTTCTTTTATGGAGTGGAAAACGCCTGATCCGGGCAATCAGATATGAAAAACTGCTGTCAGCAGAGACAGGGATCATGGTGATTTGCCTAAACACACGGTCCCGTTCCGGGCTGGATCGAGGTATATTAATCAACGCCAGTCGGTAATGCAGCAGCTTTCTTTCGTCTTTGTATCTCTTCATTGTTACTCCCTTCGAATATTGTTTTGTAATGTGCGATGCAATACGCAACTATACTATCCCGACCGTAGCCTGTCAAGGAGCGAGGATCAGGCGATAGAGGGTAAAGCGGTCGGTAATCCTTTTCACTTCCTCAATCCGCAAACCGGCCTCATGAAGGGGGCTCGAATTGAGGTATTCGAGATCCTTTTGCTGGTAATTGAAATTATAGTAATAGACGGGAATATATCGAGCGATACGGGCATACGCGCGGATCATATTCTTATCATTGAACAATCCGATGACAACCTTACGCTCGGAAAACAACAGCTTATCATGATAGCGGGTGATGATAACCGCGTTCGGTTCAGTCAAGGCAGTGACCTGTTCCCATTCGAGACGAGATTGTTTCTGTTTCTCGATTGAAACCGCGATCCCCTCGGCGGGATCGTTCCAGACGAATTGGATGGAAACAGTAACGAGGGCAGCGACGGCGATCGCGCGCGCGACGGCGATGACATGACGCTGGCGTAAGACCGATGTCGCGAATATGATGATCAAACTCACGAATGGCAAAGCCCCGAGATAGAGCGGCAGCCAGTACCGAGTGTATGAATTGCCGATCGTGCTTGTCTGGTCAGGATTATCGAAGAATAGCCAGCTGCCATAGTAGATGACAAGGATTGTCGAAACAGCCGCCCACCCGAGAAAGAATAACCAACGGCCTCTGGTATATTTCTTGTAGTAGATGATGAAGAGAAGGATTCCCGCTCCGGCGAGCCAGAAGAGCCAGGGGAACATTGTCGTAACGTAATCGTCAAAAATATGCAGGCTCTGGCCGGGATGGAAGCCGAAATGGAAGACCGTATCCTGCACCTTGGCTAGTGCCGGTCCGATATCATACCACTTGCCGGCAGCCGCAGTCTGAGCAAGCGCTCCTCCGCTTTGCTCGAGCGTAAAGAGAGAATCATTCAATTCGGGATATCCGCTCGATTTCCACGAACCGAACAATGTCTGATTCCAAAACATCACCGGCAGCAACGCTAAGAATATTCCGTAGGCGAAGAAGAATAATTTCACCAGTCCGACTTTCCGGAAATTGAACAGCCATAACCCTACCAAGAGCGGGGCAAGCCATAAAAGTTCGGATGTCCGCGCGGCCGCGGCAACCCCGAAAGCGGCTCCGCCGAGCAATGCGTAAAGGAAGGAAGGCCAGGTACGGGAGAGGTAGCCGCCCTCTTCCGGCGGACGCCGCCTGACCATCCTGACGACAAAATACAAACCGATGATCAGAGCGGCAATGAAAAGGATATTATGGAACATGCTTCGCGCCGAGAAATAAACATAGACGGGAAACGCGGCCGCCAATACTGTCGACATCAAGGCATTCGTCTTACCGAAGAACTCACGGATCAGAAGGTAAAAGAAGATCAGGGCGATCGCGCCGAACAACGGAGTCAGGTACGGAATGACATCGATGCCCAGAAGACGGCCGATAGCTCCGTAATACAACGGCATACCGACAAAGCTGACCGGCTTGATCCATCCCCAATCTGATCTGAAACTACGAGGATGGATGATGTCTTCAGCGATCAGATTATATTTTTCAAAGAATTGAAGGCTGCCTGTCTGGGCATATAGTCGAGCGACAGTATAATTCGCCGTCTCGTCCGGCGATAGCCATTTCACAAAAGCGTTATCCTGGCTCAAGTAATTGAAACTTGAAGCGACAAAAAAGAAACCGATCGCCGCCAAGACGACGAGGATGGTATGCCAATGGCGCTTGGCCCACAGGATTGGGCGGCTGGTCGAAAGATTCATACTGTCTGTATGGTATCAGTCGGAAGGATAATTTTCAAATAAAAAAGGACTATCTTCAGATAGCCCAAACTATGAAACGGATCAAAAACTGGTTTCTTAATTAAGAGAAATAGCCGGCGGATTAATCGCATATAGGTAAAACGACATGGCTATTTCCGGATCTATCGATTCTTCAACCGGGAAGAAGCCGATGATATTGCCATCGCTCGAGCTAAGCTCGGAAAATATGCGGTCCATCCCGAGATTGTTTTCATCCATCATGCTTGTCCCGCAGATGATTAGCATTGGATGGTTAAAGAAAACGGTATCATATCCCTTTTCTTCGTACTGCTCCCAATCCGTTATTTCAAAATCTCCGCTTATATCCGCAAAGAACTCTTTCCAATTTGTTAAGAACTCCTTATCTCTCCCGGCTAGGAATATAATAGTTTTTTCCATCTTATCCACCTTTCCGTGTGTATGGTTGTTTTTTATTTTGCTAATTACCTATCTATACAATATCTATTTATATTTGTCAAGGAATAGTTACGACCAAAACTCCGCTTCCTCCCTCGTTCTGTCTGGCGCGTGAATATGCATAGCCACGATCCTCCAGAATAGATGTTACGAACCCTGGGAGGATTCCCTGTCCGTCCGGCGAATTCCAACCCTTCCCAACGATGATCCGGACATTCCGCCAGCCTCTTCTTTCCGCTTCGTCAAGGAACTGTTCGAGTTCTGGCCTGGCTTCAGCCCTGGTCAGGCCGTGCAGATCCAATTCGGCGTCCGGCCGGCTCAGGAGTTTATCTAGTTGGTGCTTATGGAGACGGGACATGACGTAGTAATGATGAGTCTGCTATGATTGTATACGATTACGGCCAAAGCCGGAATAACCCACTGCTATGAAACCCAACGCTATCATTTCCCGCCTTCTCCCTCTCTGCCTCGCCTGCATCAGCCTGATCGCCTGCGTCGGGTCAGTCGCTTACCTGACGATCGGACTGACACTGACCGGCATCGCGCTTACCCTCCTTATTTCAATCATAGGCAGCGTTTCCATCCTGAAATACTTGCCAGCTGAGACGGGTCGGGGCCCGAGAGGCAGCCGCGTCTGGACTGTCACCTATCTGTTCCTCGCCCTCATGGGCTTGGCTCTCCTTTTCCGAGCGGCAAGCGACCGCGCTCTCATCACGCCCTGGGCAGTCGTCCCCATCTGGGAATTCGCCGCTTACGGCGCCGGAACTTTTCTCTTGATCGTAGCCGCCCTGCGCGGTTCGCTTAACCGATGGCTCCTTGTCGTGCATTACGCCTGGACATTTTCAGTCGCCCTTATCGTCTATAAGATCGGCTATGGCTTCGATCCCTTCATCCATCAAGCGGCGGTCAAAGAAATCGAGGCCCATGGCAAGATATTCCCGACGACTTTCTATTATCTCGGCCAATACAGCTTGGTAACCATCGGCCATGCCATTTTCGGCGGCCCGATCGCCCTTTGGGATAGGTTGCTCGTGCCGGTTCTCGCGGCAGTGACGCTTCCGCTCGCGGCCTGGCACAGCCTGAAAGAAAAGCTAAACAACGCTCTCGGACCGGTGCTGATCCTCTTGCTTAGCTTCGCTTTCACGCCGTTTATCCTGACAACGCCGCAGAACCTCGCATATCTTTTCTTGCTGCTGGCCGTCATCTGGTCCTGGCATCGGAAGTCACGAGGCGATTATATCCTTATCTGGCTCCTCGCTCTCGCTTCGGCAGTGACGCAGCCGATCGCCGGCATCCCGGCTCTCGCTTTCGCCGCCCTGCTCACCGCCGAACATATCTGGACTTCCCCGCGCTATGTCAAAGCGATCACCTACGGAGCTTTTGCGGTATTCATCCTTGCCCTTCCCCTTTCCTTCTATATTTTTGCGCCGGTCGGATCAGCTTCAGCCACGATCGTGGCTCCGTCGCTGTCGATGTTCAGCGCTCTTATTCCGGGCAATCCTCACAGCGAAAATGTCTGGCTCAACTTTCTGTACCTGATAGAAGCCAATCGTCCCCTGGCCTTCCTGCTTCTGGCCGCTGCGGGAACAATCATCGCCTGGAAGAAACATGAGCATGCTTTGTTGCGAGAATACGCGGCACCCGCGACCGCTCTCGCCGCTTCCGCTGTCGCTGCCTCAGCCATCAGCTTCAACTTCCTGATCGACTATGAACGCTCTGACTATCCGTCGCGCATCCTCGTCGTCGCCTCGCTCTTCCTCCTGCCGCTCGCCGCACGGGCACTTGCTGCTTTCTGGAACCGTTTTCGGCAGAGTGGCTATTTCATCCAAGCGGCCTTCGTTCTTTTCTTTGCCGCCGCTATAACCGCATCCTTCTATCTTTCCTATCCGCGCTTCGACCACTATTTTAATAGCCGCGGCTATTCCACATCAAAAGCCGACATACTCGCCGTCCATTGGATCGTGGAAAATGCAGGCGGCACTCCCTATATCGTGCTTGCCAACCAGCAAGTCAGCGCCGGGGCGCTTCGGGAATTCGGCTTTAGGAAGTATTTCGCGAATAACATTTTCTACTATCCGATCCCGACCGGCGGACCGCTCTACCAAAAATATCTGGACATGATTGCTGCTCCGACGAAAAAAACCATGGCTGAGGCCATGGATCTTGCAGGTGTCGATACCGCGTATTTCGTAGTTGATGAATACTGGACCGACTCGCTCAAAGTGAACGCTGAAACGCGGCTCATTGCCAATGCCACTGAAGTCATTAGCGACGGCCAGGCGACAGTCTTTAAATTCACTCGCTGATGCTATCAAGGATCTGAGTGACATAGTCAGCCGGCGAGACAAGGAAAGGAGCGGGCACTGATGTCGGTGAATTTCTAACGGCGGATTCAAGCGCTTGTCCAAGCGCTTTTTCTTCAGGCGCGAACACGCATTCTTCCGGCAACAGTTCCGGGATGCCTCCAAGATTCGAGGCGATGACTGGCAATCCAACTGCTTGGGCCTCGAGGATGACGGTGGGTAAGTTCTCATAACAGAGCGAGGGAACAACCAGGCAATCTGCCGCCGCCATGGCTGAGCGTATCTTTTCATGGGGAAGCCGGCCGGCGAACTCGATTGTTTCCCCGTATTTCGCGCGACATTCCGCAAGTAAACTCCCCTCGCCCACGACCGTTAGGCGCACATCACCGCCGAGCTGAGAGAAAGCCCGCAGCAGCAGCATCACGCCTTTATGCTGTTCGAGTTGCCCGACATACAGGAAACGGAAGCCCTTGCCCGATGAAGTCCGGTCCCGATGGCGATCTAACAGGATCGGATTCTGCAGGACACGGCGCTGGTTAGCGCTGAACATATCGCGTGACAGATGAAGTTGTTCAAGCCACATCGAAGGGAAAATGATCCGAGAAGAACGGGGAAATGCCTTTGCGATCAAGCGCTGATACATGCGGGCCGCTCGGGAATCGATCATACGCTCCTGACCGTACATCAATAACCCGGAAGGATGGAGCAGCTGGATATCATGGACGGTATGGATATGGCGGTGACGAGCAAATAACCTCAGGATCGAAAAACCGAAGCCGGTCAGGTTATGGGTCAAGACCACATCCGGCCGTTCCTGGTCGAGAATACGCCTGAGCTGTAAATACTTAACGGGATTATAGAACAAACCCGCATGCCATGAAAGTCGCACGGCCCACGGCAAACGGCTGAGATGGCCGTAACCGCTTCCGAGGTAATAGACCCTACGCGTACCGGAACTGGAAACGCGCTTTCCCCACGGACGCAGCGCGATAACGCTAATCTCATCGCCGCGACGCTCGAGCTCAGTTGCGATTGTCTCGACAATCTGCTCCGCTCCGCCCCGGCTCATCGTTCCGTATAAGTTATTGACGATGCAGATTTTCATATTTAGCCTGCAACTTTTCTTCTTCTGTCGGCGTATAAAACAATCGGCAATATAATGCCTCGAGCTGGGCCGCTACGCCGTTCCAACTATAATTTTCTTCGACCCACTGTCGAGCGCGTTCCCCCATCGCTCGAGCTTGTTCCGGATCGCCTAGTACTTCCGACAGCTTCTCCGCCAAGTGGTCTACATCCCCCGGATGTACGAGAAAGCCGTGATCCTTATTACGGAAAACGCTTCTCACTCCCGGAAGATTAGAAGCGATGACCGGCGTCGCGCAGGCCATCGCTTCGAGCAAAACCAGCCCGAAAGCTTCGCTCTTATTGACCGATGGCAGGACGAGGACCGAAGCTTTGCGATAATCATCTCGCATAGCTTCGTCGCTAGCGGCATTCTTGATTTCCATCCTATCACCGACGCCGAGCCGTTCAGCAAGGCTTCCGTATTCCGCCTCAAGATCGCCGCTGCCGATAAGCCAAAGACGGGCCTCGGGATAGCGGAGGGCAACGTGCGAAAACGCTTTGATCAGCTGCGGAACGCCCTTGAAATAATGTTCATGATTCAACCCTCCGACGAACATGACGATCGGTTCGCGCGGCCCTGCCGGCGGCGGCGTAAACATCTTGGCATCGACCCCGAATGGGACCTGGACGAACTTCTCCTGGTGGTTCTCAAAATATGCCGAGAGATCGGAGTGCTTGATATAATCAAGAGAGGAGCAGGTAATCATATCCGCCGCGCGGGCAATTACCGGCAGAAGGAAAAATTTATAGATTGAAAATATAAGGCGCTTTATTCCAGTACCGACCGTATCCATATGATACCGCAAGAGCAGCCGGCTCGGACGCCCGGTCAACCGGCGCCAGACGGCGATCAAAGCGATAAAATCGGCCGTTCCGTAAAAGGGATAGTGGAGATGGATGATATCGAAATTCCACAGCCGCCAGGCAAGCTGGGGCATGACTGCTGCATTGCCGATCGAAAAAAGCGGACGTAGCCGCTTTACCGTCACGTTCGGCAGAAGCTTCTCCTCCGCCGGGACGCCGGCGCCGTAATTCGGCGTAAAGATCGTCACATCATGGCCGAGCTTGGCAATTTCCAAGGCGGAGTAGTACACGGAGTTTCCCATTCCTCCGCGGTACGGAGGAAAGGTAGAGATGACGTGGGCGATTTTCATAGCGGCGATACGGTCTAGCCGTTATGATCGCGGCGACTGAGGGCCGCTTCGCGTGTAAGCGTTGTCAGATCGCGCTCGAGGCGCTCGATCATCAGGCGCTGCCGGAAGATCAGGTAGAACATGACGACGACAGAAATATAGAGCAGAAGCTCGATACCGTTGCTGGAAAAACCAAGTCGGGAAACGAGCAGGTCGATCTTACGGATGTAGATGACAAGCATGCCGGCCGCGAACCAGAAGATAAGCCAAAAAACAAATTGTCCGCGTCCGAGCTGGCTGTGATAATACTGCCAAGCGAGCCGTCCGAGAAAGAATAGTATGACGATGAGAGCGATAGCTTCTTGCAGCATATGGTTATGAATTTAACTTCGCGATGATCATATCGCGCAGGATCTTGAAACCGACACCCATCCCCTGACCGAAATCGGGATAAAAAACGGTGATAGGCACTTCTTTGATGCGCATCCCGGAATCATGAGCGGCAAAAAGGATCTCCGTGCAATGAGCCATCCGATCCTGATGCCAATCGACACGCTGGGCCGCCTCGCGACTGAATGCACGGAAACCGCTCTGAGGATCCGAGGTCCGGACATTGAAGAACACGCGGTTAACAAAACGGGCCAACGGCATAATAAAACGTCGTTTCAGAACAGGCATGATAGTCGTATCGTCAAGAAAACGTGATCCGAAAACGATATCGGCCTCTCCATTCCTGATTGGTTCAATGACACGAGCGATATCTTCCGCTCGGAACTGCCCATCCGCGTCAAAATGAACGATAATATCCGCGCCGGACTCTAACGCATATTGAGTGCCGGTCTTCAGTGTCGCCCCCTGTCCCCGATTGATGGCATGGCGAAGAAGCTTGACCGGAAGCCCTCGAGCGACATCGAATGTCTGATCAATCGAACCGTCTTCTACGACGACTATCGAATCAACCTTATCAACGATGCTCTTGACTACCGTCGGCAACGCGCTGCCCTCGGCGGTCGGAGCTTCATTCCAGGCCGGTATGACGCAGACTACTTTCATACTACAACCCGTAACCGCCGATACGCTTGATTCCTTTGTTGGCACGCAAATCGTTGATTGTCTTCTCCAAACCGGCCTCGATGCTGACAAGCGGCATCCACCCGAGCAAGTCGCGCGCCTTTGAAATATCAGGCAATTTGAGCGGAGTCATGAAAAGCATCGGCTCAGCATAAACGACCTTGGATTTAGAGCCGATCATCGAGATGACCATGTTAGCCACTTCAGTAAGATTGATATCCCGATCTGAACCGATGTTGAGCGGTCCCGGCAGATCAGACTGCATCATTTTCAAAATAGCGTCGAGACAATCGGTAATATAGCAGAACGAGGAAGCGAAGTCCTTATCGCCATAGATGACGAGATCTTTGCCGTCAATGGCATTCGAGATGAAGTCTGGCAGCAAGTTTCCCTGGTCAAGCATCATCCGCGGACCGTACGCTCGGAAGAGACGGACAATCTTCGTATCGAGTTTATAAACGTCCTTATACGTCTTGACCATGCTTTCGGCAAAACGCTTGCCTTCATCATAGGAACAACGATCAGAAAGCATATCGACCGCTCCGATATTCTCTTCCTTGACGAAGTCACCATCTCCATTACGGGAACCATAAACGACTGAAGAAGAAAAATGCATGAACTTCGATTGGTACTTGACCGCGATATCGAGCGCGTTCTTGACAGCATATGAATTCGCGAGCAAATTCGCGATCCGATTCTTTTCGAAATGTATCGGCGCCGTCGGACAGGCGAGATTATAAATCTCCTGAATACCCTGAAACTCGATCTTAAAAGCCGCCAGCTCGGCAAACGATTCGAGATCGATGGTCTCGCTCATGTCGTGGCGGATGAATCGGAAATCGGGATGAGCCAAAAGATGATCGATATTCTTCTCGTCACCTGACGAGAAGTTATCGATGCAGATCACTTTGGAATCCTTGATCAGCTCATCGCAAAGATGCGAACCGAAAAATCCGGCCCCGCCGATAACAAGCACGTTCTTCTTATCAAAAATCGGGCGTTTGAACATAAATAGGTAATTACGGATTAGGTTTTACAAGCAAGCCGGTAACGCTCAGGCCGCCGGAAAATGTCGTCGGAAACATATAGAATGAACGGATAATGGTTCCGGTCCGATCGAAAATCCGAACATGAGGCGCCGCGCCGGAACCGGGAGCCGTCATGATTTCCGAATAACCATCACGGTCGATATCAGCGACGGAGACTTTCACATCTCCCGCATACGGCGAACTATATGCCGCCCAATTTTTGCGAAGGTTCCCTCTAAAATCGAAGAAACTGATAATCGGCGGACCGCTGCGGCGGCTGACTATGATTTCATTGTGAAGCCGGCGGGCATTGCCGTCAAGTTCAGCCAAGGCTACTCGCAAACCAACCGGCTTGCGAGAAGGATCAGTCACGAACGAACTGATTTTCCGGCCTTCCGAAGAAAAGACACGGACTTCCGGCACACCGCCTACCCCGGGGGCTGTCACTATCTCGGGATCGGCGCCATCGACGACGTTGCCGACCGCAATCGAAACGCCGCCCATAAAGCTGGCCGGATAAGCGAGGAAAGACTGCTTGCGCTTACCGTTAGCCGAAAATATCTTAATCTCAGACTTCATCCCTCTTTCGGGAGCCGTAATGATCTCAATCGTTCCATCTCCATCAATATCCCCGACTGCGAGATTGACACCGCCCCGGAACGAAGCGGGATACGCCAGGAAATGCGACAGCATCCTGCCGTTCCGGTCAAAGATGCGTATATCAGATTCACGGCCGGAAGCAGGAGCAGTAATGATCTCATCGCTTCCATCGCCATTGATATCGGCTGCCGCGATGTTTACGCCTCCCTGAAAATTTTCCGGATACGCCAAGAATCTAAACTCAGTCGCTCCCTGAGTGTCATTAACACGAATGACCGGTGAACCGGCTGAGCCGATCGCAGTCGCTATCTTCGCTTCATATCTGCTTAATTGATGGTCTGCTTCGCTGACGCTTGAGCCAATGTTCAATCGGCCGTGCCCTAACTGTCCGGCATACTCCGGGTTGATAAAATCTATATTATCCGCGTTCCTAAGGAGCATATCGACGGCCTGTTCCGGAGCCAGCGTCGGATTCGCCCCCTGGATCAAAGCGATCGCGCCGCTCACGAGGGCGACGGGGAACGACGTGCCGGACCAATAACCTCCATACTCCTGGTTGAAAAATTTACCGCCCGCAGATTTAGCCGGCGCTTTCACCGTCGTACTGAAAAAACTCATCCCCGGAGCGGCGATATCGATACAGCGATCGCCATAGCCGGAAAATGAAGTTTTCTGATCGAGCTGATCGGTAGCCGCCACGCCAACAACGATACGTTCATCGTGGTTGCCCCGAAAACAAGCCGGATATACCGGCCGATCGTTGAGATTCATCCCATGTCCGCCAGCCAGATCATTGCCTGCCGGCGCCACGACGATGACACCCGCGTTATACGCGCGAGTGATTGCATCCTTTAATCCGCGGCTATACCCGTAGCCGATAAAACTGAGGTTGATGACGTTCGCCCCTTTGGCAACGGCGTAGTCGATAGCTTTAATGACGGCGGCGGTATCACCGCTCCCCTTATCATCCAGCGCCTTCAATGCCATGATCTGGGTTTCCCATGTAATGCCGGCAATGCCGTAATTATTATTTCCGGCCGCCGCTGCAAGTCCCGCGATAATCGTGCCGTGCATGATACCGCCTTCAGTAAATCCGGGAGCAAACTTCGGCGAAGGGTCGGCGACATTGTTGACGAAATCCCATCCGAATCGGTCATCAATCAGCCCGTTATTATCATCATCTTTTTTATTTCCCTCAATCTCCGCATCATTCACCCAGATATTGTCGCGCAAATCTGAATGCGTAATCTGGACACCCGAATCGATGATAGCGATGACCGCACGGGGGCTGATCGCGCGGACCGACCAAGCTTCGGGGGCTTTGATCTTCCGTAAATACCACTGGTTAGTCACATAGGAGTCAGACGGCATGAACGCCGCCTCATAGATATAGTTAGGCTCAGCGTATTCGACGCGTGGATCAAGAGAAAGTCGAGACAGGGTCTTAGATAAAGAGCCGGTAATCGGATATTCGCGGGGGGCCGTTTCGCCGCGATATTTTACCAACACGGTTTCAACGCTCGCGTCCCCTCCCGGGTGATCGGATACAAGCCCGGCGGAAAAAACAAAAGAACCGTTCGGGCAAAGAACGGATATCATAATACCGGCTGTAATGGCTAGATACAGGCGTTTCATACCATTAGTATAGCACAGGCCAAAATTAGGCGCTTTTAAGAACGTCGAGGGTCTCGCGGGCGCACCGATCCCAGCCATAGGCGGCTACTCGGCGAGTTCCGGCATCGATCAGGCGCACTCGCAAAGGCTCGTCTTCAAGGACGCGGCCCATTGCTTCAGCCATATCTCTCGGGTCCTTAGGATCGAAATATTCCGCCGCATCTCCGGCTACTTCCGGAATTGAAGCGGCTTTCGAGGCGGCGATCGGCGTCTTCGTCGCCATCGCCTGCAAGAGCGGAATTCCAAAGCCTTCATAGTTAGAAGGAAAGACGAATGCCGAAGCTCGGCTGTAGATATACGGCAAATCTTCCTCAGCTGCCCAACCGGTAGCGATCACATCCTTTTCCATGCTGAATTCATGGATCGTGTATTTTATGTCATCAAACCCGTAGCTTGCGTCCCCTATCAGATACAACTTGTACGGGAAATTCTTTCGGCTTTCCTTGAGCAGGGCGAAAGCTTCGATAAGGGTCGCCGTATTCTTTTTCTTTTCCAAACGGCCGACGTAAAAAAGATACGGTTCCCTGATGTTATAACGGGCCAGCGCTCGTTCAGCGCCTGCCTCATCGGCGATCGGACGGTACAGCGTGCTGTTATATCCGTGCGGCACGACAACCAGCTTCGCTTCAGGCGTAGCATAGACAGAAGCGATCTCTTGTTTTGTAAATTCTGAAACGGCAATGATCCGCGACGCTTTCTTAAGGGAAAACGCGGTCGACCATTCGAGATAATCGCGGGTATTCGCTCCGAGGGCGCCGCGACTCAGGAAACGGACGATAAAATCAAGGATATTGCGACGGCGGCGCGATTCCGCGCCGATGCGAGCGGCTTCATACAGCTTCTCGTCATAACGGAAGCCGATATCATGGATCGTGACGACGGAACGCTTAGGATGGATAAGCGGCAAGGCATGAGCCGGGACGAAGAGCACGTCCGGACGATGAAGCAGCATTTCCAAAGAAAGCCGTCCCTGGGTCCAGAAAAATTTGCTCGGCCATGAGAGCACTTTCCCCTTGAAGTTGCCATGGGGGCTCTTGATCTCCTGGAAACCGTCGCTCGTGAACGACGGCTCGGTCGGCGCGTTTTCCATGGTTAAGTCGGCCATGCCTCCGGTAAGAGGCTTGTCCGTATATAAGATGTACGTGTTTTCACCATCAAGCCGGGCCAAGGCACGGATCAGGTAATACGAATACCATTCGGTTCCGCTTTTGTGAGATCTATTGGCGCGGCTCGCGTCGATGCCGATGATCATATTACTTCGTCGCGAAGATGCTTCGCTTATATGATTCGAGGTTCTCGAGGGCGATGCCGGTGCCTTTGGCGACGCAAAGCAAGGCTTCATCAGCGACATACGCCGGCACGTCGGTCGTACGGTACAAGAGCTGGTCAAGGTTGCGCAGGAGCGAGGATCCGCCCGACAAGACCATGCCTTTGTCCATAATGTCTGATGCAAGTTCGGGCGGCGTCTCGCGCAGGACGTTCTTCGCCGCGGCGATGATCGCTTCGAGCTCGTTCTGGATCGCTTCCGTGACATCGTCCGATGAGACGATGATGTTGCGCGGCAAACCGGTGATGATATCGCGCCCGCGGATTTCCATCGTCAGCTTATCTTCAAGGTACAAAGCTGAGCCGATGGTGATCTTGATCTCCTCGGCCGTGCGTTCACCGATGACGAGATTGTACTTGCGGCGGATATAGTCGATGATCGAGCTGTCGAATTTCGTGCCGCCGACGCGGACGGATGTCGATGTGACGACGCCGCCGAGCGAGATGACGGCCATTTCCGCCGTCCCTCCGCCGATGTCGACGATCATATGGCCCGAAGCGGATCCGATCGGAATATCGGCGCCGATAGCGGCCGCGATCGGTTCCTTGATGATATAGGCGGCCTTGGCACCGGCAGCGATCGTCGCGTCGATGACGGCGCGGCGTTCGGTCGAGGTGATGCCGGCCGGAACCGCGACCATCACTTCCGGACGCAGGAGGCGGACGCCGGCAAGCGCCTTATTGATGAAATAACGCAGCATCGCTTCCGTCGTATGGTAGTCGGCGATGACGCCGTCCTTGAGCGGCTTGATCGCCATGATATTGCCAGGCGTACGCCCGAGCATGTCTTTGGCTTCGTTGCCGACAGCCAGGATTTTCTTGTCGCTCATCGAGATGGCGACGACCGACGGCTCGTTAATAACAATCCCGCGGCGCGGGACATGGACAAGCGTATAGGTCGTGCCGAGATCGATACCGATCCGTTTTATAAACATGATTAGAAGTTGATTAAGAAGCTGCGGTCGGTCCGCAGATCGCCGTCTGCGGCGAAGCGGTTAGGCTCTTTGGCCTGGGAATAGAGGGTCGCAGGACTGTAGGATTGTATCGCATTCTTGAAGGTCGCGTCAACCGTCACTTTCGACACCTGGCTGCCCGGCTGGCGCTGCACGATCAAGCTGTAATTCTTATATTGTTCCATATTCTTGCTCATCCGCTCAGGCAAATCATACTCGAAGACGAGCTGGGCCATCTGCTTCGGCGCGATCTTCAGGAAACCGCCGAAGTACGTCTTGTCGAGTTCCTGACCGACCGCTACCGGTCCCTCGGTAAAGCCCGAGGCCTTGATAAGCGTGCTGCCCGACGGGACATAGACGCGGGTGTATGTCCGATAATGCGATGTCTTCCAATCGAACGACCCGTTATGGAAATAATTGACGGTCAAGATTGACGTGAGGCGTCCGTCCGGTTTTTGCGTCAGCTTATAATTTATCTGGCGCGTCATCACCGCATCAGTCTTTAATGCTGCAAGGTTAGCATCGACGACCATGACGAAATCTCCCCAGGTGTGGCGCACTTCACCCGACCAGCCCTGCTCGCGGATCAGTCGGTCGAGCGACGGATCGCGCGAATACAGGAGCAGGTTCTTGCGAGCGATGTTGTCGCTGACGACATTGATCAGCTCCTGCCAGCGTCCGAGCGGCAGATCGAGCAAGCGCTGCTTGATCGCTTTCGCGATATCGCCGATGACTTCTTTGCGTTGCCACATCGAAACGCCGAGTTTGACGTAGTTGGTTTCTACCTGGTACTGGAGCAAGTCGACGAAGTTCTCGGGCGTGTACGTCACGTTATCGATCGTCACCGGTCCCGTCAGCTTCATCAGGTCGATGATCAAGTCGGGCGTGATGCCGATGACGCCATTGAAATCCGTGATCGGATCAGGCTTCGCCGCGGCCGCATTCTCGAGCTTATAAAAACGCAGGATATTCTCAGCCGACGTCGGCCAGTCCGGAGACCAGTTCGAATCGCGCATGTACCATTTCGGGATCAAGTATTTCTTGAGCGGATCGGGCGGCGTGACATTGACCTTATCCTGGACCGGGATGTCGATATGGTAGATATCATGGGTCTCGAACCGTTCGAAATCGCCGTCTTTCGTCTGGATGATGCCGTACGTGCCGATAAAGCCTCCGGTCGGGCGCAGCTCATCGGAGTTCTGCAGGACGAGCAGATAGCGCGCCGTCTCAGGATACCCGAGCATCGGGGGCAACAATCGGGTCAACGGTGAAGCTTCGTCGAGTGTATGAGTGCCCTTGGCAATGGCTTCTTTCAACTCTTCAATCCGGACACTTAGGGGGCCGAGCCAGCCGAGCGACGTGATGGCATTGAGTTCAGATAAGCTTTCATCCAGCGAATCTTGGACATCGCCGAGTGCCGGTTCGGCGTTATAGATCGTCGATAGTATCTGACGCTTCTTTTCGACTGACAGCTGGGAAAAGCTCGTCGAACCGTTGGCGGCAATGACATCATTGAGCCCGTAGGCGTATGATGTCGCCCGCCCCATCGCTTCGCTAAGCGCTTGCCCGCTTTTTACCAGATGCTCGGCGTCCGTCTTATAGACGGCGATCTCCTTGATATAGCCGATAGGCCCGAGCCGGATCGCTTCGAGCTCCTCGAGCCCCGATTTGAATTCAGCCGTGGCTGCGTCGGCCTTCGAGCTGGCCGCCATGAAATCCGACTTGAGAGCGGATGAGAGAGCATCTTCAAGCGCGGTCTTTCCCGCAGACACGTGCTGGTAGACTCCCGTGACGTGCTTGACGTTAAAGCCGATCAAGGCAAGAGCGATAGCTAACACGAGCAAAACCGCAAAAAAAATGACCTTTAACCCGAAGATAAAGATATTGGTGCGGCTCTTCTTCGGCCCGTCATAAAAGCCGGGACCGGGCATCGGTTCCTGGGCGATAGGAGCGCCGTAGACTTTCAAAAGATTGGGGTGCTTTTCACCTGATTGTTCAAACATAGCTGCTTTCAGTATATCAATTTAATCCCCTTCCTTACAAACAAAAATCAGATAGCGGCTTTTCGTTGACATAATCCGCTACGTCGAAAAAAAGAAAAGAAAGATGTATCGCACGAAACTAACTCCCTGCTTTTTTATTCCGCCCGCAAAGCTTCGATGGGATCGAGCTTGGCGGCTGTTCGTGCCGGCGTCACGCCGAAAGCGATGCCGCAGACCGCGCTGAAAAGAATCGAAACGATATATGCTTGGGAAGGAATTGAAAAAGCCCAATTGAATCCGAGGGCGCTCGCGATAACTGACATCAAATACGCGATTACGCTTCCGAGAATGCTGCCGACAACTCCGCCCAGGACAGTGATGAGGATCGCCTCGACAAGGAACTGGCGCATGATATCGGAAGCGGTAGCGCCGAGCGCTTTGCGCAAGCCGATTTCCATCGTCCGCTCCGTAACAGCGACATACATGATATTCATGATCCCGACTCCGCCGACGATCAGCGATATCGCCACGATGCCGAGAAGCAGGAACGTAAGGGCGTCCGTGATCGTATTGAGAGTATCCATCGCCTCCTGCATCGTCGAAACGCGGAAATCGTCTTTTGCCGGATCGGAAATCGAATGGCGTTCGCGGAGCGTGTAGCGTATATCCTCAGCCGTATTGTCGGCCCGCTCGATATCATCGAGCTGATGGATCATATATGAAATATGGTTGATGCCCATGAGCTTTTTTTGGAGAGCCTGGACCGGAACGTAAATATAATCGTCGAAATTAAGGAACATGACGGTCCCCCGCTCTCCCATCACTCCGATGACGACGAAGCGTTCGTTGCGCAGCCTGACAGTCTTGCCGATCGCGTCCGAATCGCCGAACAATTTCTCCTTAATACCCGAACCGAGAACGGCAACGGCCGCCGCTCCAGAATCCTCGCTTTCCGTGAAGAACCGTCCCTCATCGATTGTGGTACCGCTATCGATCGAAATATAGGGAGCGCTGACACCGAAGATATACGCCCGCCGCAATTCATTGCCATAGCTCGCCTGCTCCTGGCTCAAGACGGCGCCGTAGCCGCGAGCGACGTTCGGCAGACGTTCGACCGCTTCCATATCATCGATCGTCAATGTCGTTACTTGAACCCCGGAAGCGAGCGCGTTAGCCGATTCGCTATCGCCCGCCGAACCGGATTTATTATTAGGCACTTTGATCTCGGTTTGGATAATGTTAGTGCCGAAGGAATCAAGCTGCCCAAGGACGAGGCTGCGTATGCCTTCGCCGGCGGAGTAGACGATGATGACGGTCATGATGCCGATGACGAGCCCGAGCAGCGTCAACGCCGTGCGCATCTTATTGGCGCGCATGAGCTTGAGGGATGTTTTGAGCGATGAGAAAATCGTCATATTATTCGTATCGCAACGCTTCGATCGGATCGAGCTTGCTCGCCTTTGCCGCCGGATATAGCCCGAAGATGATCCCGACCGCTATCGAAACGGAAACGGCAAGGATGATGGCAAGAGGAGAGAAGCTGAACGGCCAATCATACTCGAGCTGCCGGGCGATGAGGGTAATGACGACCGAAGCCAGCTCGCCAAGAATGATGCCGATGATGCCGCCGGTAACCGTGATAGCCACCGCCTCGACCAAGAATTGGGACAATATGTCAAAACGGCGAGCTCCGACCGCCTGGCGCAGGCCGATTTCCCGAGTTCGCTCGACGACCCGGATAAGCATGATATTCATGATACCGATGCCGCCGACAAGCAGCGACAAAGCCGCCATCGCCGCGAGGAAAAACTTCAATCCGTCAGTTATGGCCGTCAAGAGATCAAGGGCGTCCTTCGCGTTACGCACAGAAAAGTCATCGCTTTCGCCGCTTTGATCCTTAATGCCATGCCTCTCACGCAATGTCGCCTCGACATCGGCAACCGTCGTCTCGAGATATTCTTCGGATTCGACCTTCAAACGAAGGAGGCCGAGGTGGCGGACGCCGGCGATAAGCCGCTGCACGGTCGTGATCGGGATGAAAACCTGGTCGTCGTAATCCTGGAACGCGACAGAGCCGCGTTCAGCCATGACGCCGATTACGGTGTAACCGCTCCCTTTAAGCCGGACTGTCTGACCGACCGGGTCGGTCTGACCGAATAATTCATCGCTGACCGTGCTGCCCAGAACGATCACTTTCGCGACGGAAGACTCTTCTTCCTTCGTGAAGAAGCGGCCGGAGGCGACTTCTCCTCCCTCGACATCCATGTATTCCGAGCTCGTCCCGCTGATGTTCGCCTCGTAGGTCGCATCCTTCCACTCAACCGTAGCCACGGCGCGCGTGAACGGAGCGACGGCGACCGCGTGCGGGACGTTTGATTTGTTCTTCAATGCTTCGGCGTCATCAAGGGTAAGCGTCGTGATCGTGACGCCCATCACCGACGCGGGCGGTCCGCTCTTTTCCGATTTGCCCGGCAGAACGCCGATGAGGCTGCCGCCGAAGCTCTGGACTTGCGACAGGATCAAGGATTGGGCGCCGGCTCCGATCGCCATGATGACGATGACAGCCGCGACGCCGATGATGATGCCGAGCATCGTCAACGAACTTCGTTTTCGGTTCGCATTGAGCGCCTTGAACGCCCCCGCGAGCAGCTGGACGTAATAGCTCAGGTTCATGGGATTATTTGAGAATCTCGCTTTCGCCGGCGAAACGGCGCTTGAGGACCGGACGGTCTTCTATGATATCGCCGTCCTTGATGCTGATGATGCGTTTAGCGTGCTCGGACGTATAGGTTTCATGCGTCACGAGGATGATCGTATTGCCCGCTTTGTTCAGATCCTGAAGGAATTTCATAACTTGAGTGCCCGACTTCGAGTCGAGGTTTCCGGTCGGTTCATCGGCAAAGATTACCGACGGATCGTTGATCAACGCGCGGGCGATCGCGACGCGCTGCTTTTCGCCGCCGGAGATTTGGTTCGTGTAATAATTGAGACGATGGCCGAGACCGACGCGTTCAAGTACTTCTTTCGCCCGCTTTTCCGGATTCTTCATCGGCGTACGCGCGTACAATAACGGCAGCTTGACGTTATCAAGGACGGTCGTACGCGGCAGCAGGTTGAACGCCTGGAAGACGAAGCCGATCTTCTCGTTGCGAAAAGCGGCCAGCTCGTCATCGGAAAGCGAGGTAACATCCTTGCCGTCGAATTCATACGTGCCCGAAGAGGCCCGGTCGAGGAAGCCGAGGATGTGCATGAGCGTCGACTTGCCGGAACCCGAGGGGCCCATGATAGAAACGAATTCACCCTTCTCGATAGTAAACGAAAGGCCGTGCAGCACTTTCGTCACGACCTCTTCGTTGCGGTATTCTTTTTTCAGATCAGTCAGCCGGATCAACATACCAATTGGAACTAAGATTTATTTCTTGCTCGGATCTTTAATGAAAGTAACCACCTTTTCTCCCTCATTGACGCCTTCGATTACTTCGACCATGCCGTTGTCTCCGGATTGGCCGATAACGACTCGGCTTTCACGGACCGCTTCTCCTTCGAGAACGCGGGCATATTTGGCATTGTCGCGTTCCACGATCGCCCTCGCCGGCATCATGAGAACATTCTCTTTTGTATCGGTCGTAATGACCGCGTCGGCCGTCATGCCCGACTTGACGTCGGCTATATCCTTCGGATCGAAGCTGATCTTGACTTTATAATATGTGACGCCTTGGATAACGGTCGCGGCCGGCTCGATAAAATATACTTTGCCTTCAACCGACGTATCGGCCGAAACGGAATCGAGAGTAATCATCGCCGGATTATTCAGTTTGATCTTGGCGATATCAGTTTCAGAAATGTCCACCTCAAGCTGGAAATTGTTTTCGGTAAGCAGTGAAAGCAACGGTTTCGCCTGTGTCACTTGTTCACCGACTTCATAATTGACTTTGGTAATGATTCCTTTGATCGGTGAACGCAGGACATTATCGGACAATTGGTTGGAAGCGAAGCTGAGGTTCGCCTGAGCTTGGGCCAGCTGAGCCTGGCTGACAATTGTCGCCGCCCTTGCGTTATCAACACGGGTCTGAGCGGAAGCGAGCTGCTGATCACGGCTTAACCGGGTCGTAACCGCGGCATTGCGAGCTGTAAGCGTTGCGCTATCAAGCGCCGCCTTTGCCGCGTTGAGATTCTGCTGGGCGGAAAGGACGTTCGTATTATAAGCAAGCCGGGCGTCATTCAATGCTTGGCGGGCGGTTTGCAGCGCGCTGATCGAGGTAGATGTGGTTGTCGTATGCGCATCGACGGTCGCCTTATACGCATCGATCGCATCCCGGCTCAAATAAAACGAAGGGCCGGTATTCTCGAGAACGGTGAACATCCGCGTAAGCGCTTCAAAGGCTTGGGACAGCGCCGTATTGGAAGCGGCATAGGCTGCCTCAAGATTCGCCGATGTCCGGGAAGCTTTGGCTGTCGAAATCGAAGCAAGAGCGGAAGTCGCTTTTGTACGTGCGTCCTGATAGCTCATGCGAGCTAACAAGAGCGCATAGTGGTCATTGCTTGAAAGCGTATGCTCGGGGTCTTCTTCAGCGTAAATGCGTGCGAGCATATCGAGCGTCGCGACACCCGAAGCCATCTTATTCTCAAGCGTCAAAACGAGAGCATCGAATTTATTATCAATCCCCTGCTGGTAAGTCGCCTGCGTGGTCGACAGGGTCGATTCAGCGGTGACGACGGCCTGTTCGGAAGTCGTAAGCGTCGCTGCCGTCGTATCTTCGAGATCACGCTTAGTCTTTTCAGCTTGAGCGACCGCTTCATTCAAGCTAGCTGCCAGCTTATCGTACTCGCGCTGAGCCGCGTCCGCAGCCATCTGCGCCTGCGTCGTATTCGCCTGAGCGACAGCTAATCCGGCGCTTGCTTCCTGACGCTTGATTGCCAGGCTCGAAGAGTCGATCTCAGCCAATGCCTGGTCAGCCTCGACCTTATCGCCAATCTTCACGGTAAGTTTCGCGAGCTGGCCGGAGCTGAGGAAATTAAGGTCGATCTCCTTAGCAGGAGTGATCGTCCCGGTTTCATTGACCGTCTGGACTAAGGTGCCCCGAGTCACGTCAGCGGTCGTATACTCGATTTTAGGCTTATTTGCGACTACTCCATAAACAATACCGCCGACGATAAGGACGCCGACGCCGAGGAGGATGTAATTTCTTGTTTTCTTAACCATAGTAATGATATATGGCTCGATTCTAGCATGTTTTTAAGCTTTTGGCAAGGATAAAAAACACCCGCAGTTTTTTCAAACCGCAGGTGTGGGTACAGAATTTCATTACTATCTTATTGCCTATCCTGACAAAGAACATCGTATCAAGGAAGCTATGCCGATAAGCAAGAGGAAAAAACGGACCTCCGGCCGCTGTAATCGGTATAGTGAACCAGGACTACTGTATAGTCCCGCTGCTGTATAGAACGTGTATTGTGAAGCACATATACAATTTCCGTTGCAGCGGCAACCTCCCTGGTGCCTGATGAAATGTATTCAGTGCCAGACGGCTGTAGCGTTTCTTTGTTCGCTTTGCTACCGCCTACGATCACATCATTGCTTGTTACGGCTCCGCTATGGATTACCATGTTCATGTATCCGTGAGAATAGATGTTGCTTTTATATTGCAGTCTTTCCATTGACTGACAATCGTGTCCCCGGATACAATATCTGTCCATTGTGTTTGTATTCATGCTCTGCGTCTTGCTAGACGTGAGGTCATGCCTTTCATGCACACCCGGACTGGCTTTGTTCGGGGGTGAGCTGTACGCCGATACGCCCATGACAAAGAGCATCGCTCCGGTCATGATGCGGGCTAAGAAAATAAATTTCATCAAGCCTCCCTTGATTTAAAAATGTTAAAGAAAAATTGCTTATTGTCGTGCCGTTTTTTAGCACTACTCTAAGAATAAAGAAGCTTGCGGTATCTGTCAAAATAAAAAAGCCCCGTTAAAACGGAGATTTATGCAAAATACTTTTCCGGAGTCCGGCCTTATCCACACCGGATCAGAATCCGATATACTGCACTTCTTCCTCAAGTTCGACATTGTACCGATCCCTGATGCGTTGTTTGACATCGGCGATTAACGCAACCACATCCGAAGCCGTGGCGTCCGAAGCATTGACGATGAAATTCGCGTGCTGATCGCTGATCTTGGCGCCGCCGTGCGCATGGCCCATCAAGCCGAGCTGCTGGACAAGATAGCCCGCGCCGATCTTGCCGCCGCGGATCTTCTTATCGGCTTCAGCGCGTGCATACAGTTCAAGGTTCGCGCGCTTGATATCGTCGGCAAAAAAATTCTTGAAGATGCAGCCGGCGCTCGGTTCCTTCGGCTGAGAATCGCGACGATACTGCTTATAGCCGGCAATCGCTTCTGCCATCATCTGCTTGTCTCCGGGCACGAGGTCGAGCGTCACCTCCCAAATAACATAATGCGGCTCCGACTTGAAACGGCTTGATCGATACGCGAACGCGCAATCATCGGCGGGATACGTCTGCCACTGCATCAAGTCGGTGTCAAAAACGGTGACAGCGCCCACGATCTTGTCGAACGAGCCGCCATGCGCGCCAGCATTGCCGCGGATAGCGCCGCCCATCGAGCCGGGAATACCGATCGACCATTCCATACCGGCAAGCCCATGCTCAAAAGCGGCTTGCGCCACATCCCATACATTCGTGCTGGCTCCGCAGGTGATGCGATTATCTCCAAATTCAAGCTTTTCATTGCCGACTTTGATGACCAGCCCCCGTACGCCCGAGTCATTGACTAAGATATTGCTTCCGCCGCCTAATACCGTCACCGGCTTCTTCTGTTCCTTAGCCCAGGCGACAGCCTCCTCGAGTTCGGCGGAAGTCGCAACCACGACGAAAAACTCGGCCGCGCCGCCGATCTTGAATGTCGACAGCGGAGCGAGGGGAAAATCCTGTTGTATCTTTTCGCGGATCATACGGCCGGTTCGATAAGCCGCTGGCCGATCCTGAACACGTCGCCGGCTCCGAGCAGCAGGATAATTTCATCAGGTTTCGCGGTTTGGCGCAAATAGGCTTCGGTTTCCTCAAGCGTCTGACGGACTGCCGCATTCGCGATTCCGTGCGCTCGGATCTCGGCCGCGACATCTTCGGCGCTCACTCCCCCGTGTTCCTCGCGGGCGGAACCGTAGATGCCGAGGACGCTGACTTCATCAGCACCGCTAAAGCTCGATCCGAATTCTTTCAAGAGTGATTTCGTCCGCGTATACGTATGCGGATGGAAGATGACGCGCAACCGTCTTTCCCCGTACATCTGCCGCACGGCGGCGATCGTCGCTTTGATTTCTGTCGGATGATGCGCGTAATCGTCGATGATGAGCGCGCCGTTATATTCTCCGAGCCGTTCGAAACGGCGAGCAGTGCCGGAGAATGCTTCAAGATGCGATCGCAGGTCGCGGAGTTCGACGCCGAGCTCTAAGCAGCACGCGATGACGGCGAGCGCGTTCGCTATGTTGTGGCGGCCAGGAAGCGAGATCGCGAATGTTCCGAGCTCATCAGTCTCACCTTCTATCGGCTCTCCGGAAGGACGCAGCAGTACGCGGAAAAATTGCCTGCCATTGAGATACCGGATATCAGTCGCGACATAATCAGCTTCAGAATCTAGCGCGTAACTGATGATAGCGCCGGGACATTGTGCGGCAACGCGTCGCACTGCCTCGTCATCGAAATTAGCGATTAGCTTTCCTGACTTCGGCAGCTTGGCGACAAAATCAGCAAAGGCCCGTTCATAATCAGCGGCGGTCGGGAAAAAATCCGGATGGTCCCATTCGATATTATTGAGCACGATCATCTTCGGATTGAAATGCGCGAGCTTGTTCTGGTATTCGTCAGCTTCGATGACAAGGTAGTTCGAGGTTCCCGAACGTCCGGCGCCGTCGAACTGCGGCACGCGCGCGCCGACCATGACGCTCGGCGATAATCCGGCCCGCTCCATCACATACCCGATCCAGGCGCTTGTCGTCGTCTTGCCGTGCGAACCGCAGACGGCGATGCCGCTGCGGCTGTTGAATACGCCGGCCAGGGCTTCCGCATACGTCGCGGCATGCCGCCGTCCCTCGACAGCCGCCTTCACTTCTTCATTATTCTCGGGCGAATAAGCGGTCGAATAGATGATCAGATCGGCCGCAGCCGGGACGTGAGCCGCCGAAAAGCCCTGGAAAACCGGGATGCCGGCCTTCTCCAGGACGCGGTCGGTCATGAAGGTTTCGGCCGTATCGCTGCCGGAAACCGCATATCCCTGACGCACGAGGAATTCGGCGAGCATGGTCATGCCGACCCCTTTTATGCCGATCATGTAGATTGTCTTGATTTTCGAGAAATCCATACTGTCAGCCTAACAAAAAAAGCCCCAAGACACAAAAGTGTCAGGAGCCTATACGTTAACTACGATAGCATATATTCCCTCACTGTTTTACCAATAAAAAACGGACATGCTGTACCATGTCCGGAAAATAATTGTCTTATTCCGATAGCGCTTTCGATTATGACAACAAAGCTACATACGAATTCTCAAAAGAGCTGATCGTATAATCGATTTCCCGCGTATGGATATTATAATCACGATCGCCATACGTGAAGAAAATGTAACGCTGCAGGCTGCCATTGATAGGCTGCGACATCGTGGGAATGATGATCGTGGGTTTATAGCCGGCTTTCGGATAAAGGAATTTTGGAATCGTCTTTTCCTCGCTTACATAGCTACCGCCTGAAGCGCGATATATATGACGATCAGCCTGCAAGGGCAAGAAGACCAATTCATAAAAGCATTTCAGAATTAAATGATTATTATGTTCCCCTGCCTCGCTGTTCGCTGAAATATTCCTGATGAGTTCGCCTGCCTCCACTTCTTCTATGAGAGAGTGGAGAGTGATTGTTGCATTCTTGAAAGGCTCACTCTCAGGCTGCGGAAATATCTCATCCCGGACATGCGTATCGATATATTCATGAATATGAGAATTCTTCAAAATATTTTCTTTTATAGAAAATCTTGAAGGAATGATCCCCGAAAATTGCTCCACTTCAGCGCCAAGGAAGCGGCTGGTTGCTGTGATGATAGACATACAATATTCCTTTCTCAAAGAACGGTTAGTTTAACAATATTTTGCTTCTTTATAATATTACCCAAGACTTTTGTCAATCATCTGATGCATCGCCTGATTCGCTCCCGTCTTCATCGCCTCTTGCATATTCTGGCTCATCTTCTCCCGCCGCTCTTCATGATCGAGCATATCTTTAACGGTCGCAGTGAACGAATCAGGATCAAGGGTCCGTTGCGCGAGTACGATCGCCGCATCGCGATCCTGGAAATACTTCGCGTTGATTTCCTGATGCGAATCCGGAATCGGGATGACAACTGCCGGCTTGCCGAGGAACGCAAGCTCGGACAACGTGCCGAGGCCGGCACGACAAACAACGAGATCGGCGCCTGCCAACGCCTGGGCGATGTGCTCGGGATCGAGCATCTCATACGAATAATAATGCGGCACCGCCTCCTCGACCGCTACCGGACGCTGTCCCGTGATATGGACGACATCGGCGACGGGAGTCAGTCCCGGCAGGCTGTCGGCAATGAGCGAATTAATCGCCTCGGATCCCGTGCCGCCTCCGAGCACCACGATGTTCTTGCGCGCCGGTTTCGGCGGATTCTGCTGGGCAGTAATGAATTCTTTACGCACCGGATTGCCGACCCACGCCGCTTTCTTGCCGTAATCCGACAAGCTCTTCTCGAAGGCGACGGTGATGACGCGGGCGAAGGGCGCCATGAGCTTATTTGCCAGCCCCGGCACGATGTCCTGCTGATGGACAAGGGATGGTATCCCAAGCAGCCAGCCGGCCCAGACGACCGGAACGCTGACAAAGCTGCCGGCAGTGACGATCAGCCGGGGACGTTCGGATAAAAGGATGAAAAATGCCTGGAAAAAGCCGATGATGATCAAAGCGATATCCGTCAGGTTACGGATATCGAAATAGCGGCGCAGCTTGCCCGAGGCGATCGGCTTATACGTGAACGGATAATGCGCTGTCAGATAGCGCTCGACGCCGTCATTCGTGCCGATCCACGTAAATGAATACCGGCCCTCTCCGCAAGCCAACTCGTCAGCGATCGCCAAGAGAGGCGTCACGGAGCCGCCGGTTCCGCCGCCCGTCAAGATGATTTTTATTTTTTTACCAGCGGACTGAGTCATAAAATACTAAATGGCTAAAGGCAAGTTTCGAAATAAAAGCTAAAATTCAGAGAATAAATATTTAAACTTTAGGTTTTGTGATTTGCTTTCAAATTCATCTCTATATTTTTGTCTTTTTGAAACTGGTTATACTTTTCTAAGAATAACGTGTAGTTGGTTGCATGCACCGGGCTCGCGGCCTTAAGCAGGTCCTTGAGCTTCACCCATTTGTATTCCTTATGTTCATACGGGCTCAGCTTGACGGCATGGCGGCTGCCATAATACCGCGCGATGAACAACGTCTGGCGCTGGCCCTTATAGCCGCTGTTGGTGTAATGTTTCGGCCAGGTATACGAGCAGATGTTTTCAAACGAAGCGAGTATCCGAATGCGCTTGATTCCCGTCTCTTCAAAGACTTCCCGCCGCGCCGCTTTCTCCAAGCTCTCGCCCGGCTCGACGCCGCCCTGCGGCAACCCCCAATAATCCCGCTCGCCGACCCGGTTAAGGATCAGCGCTTCGCCGAAGCGGTTGATAATCAAGGCCACGACATTGGGTCGATAGCGGAAACGGCGCAGGCGCCATCGGATCGCTGTCAACGGAAAGATGACGACCGCGTTGAAGATGCGCTTGAAGCGCCAGCGCGAGGAAAAGACTTCAGCGGAATGTTTTTTCGAGCGCTTCGAAACCGGATGCAAAGCAAGTCGCCAGAACCATTCGAATCCCAGGGCGCGGAAAAGCTTCGGCGCGCGCTTTGCCTTGCCGGTGATGAAATCAAGGCTGCCGCCGATGCCCATCGCGAGCCGGACGCTCGGCAAGTCGCGTTTGCGCCGGTAGATGAAGATGTCTTGCCACGGCGCGCCGAGAGCGGCAAGCAAGATAAGCGGCTTGAACTCGCGCAGGCGATTCAACGGAGTGCCGTATTCTTCACGGTTGATATTTTCGATCTGGAACCGCAGATTCGGATACCGCTCGGACAGGGACTTGGCAATATCCGCTTCGGATGACAAGCCGTCCTTCCAGTTGACGATCCCGATCCGATAGCCTTTTGCCTCGGCCAGCTTCAACAGATATGTGACAATATCCGAACCTGGAATCCGAGTAAGGTTCGAACCGCCGATCCAGGCCGCGATCCGCAGACCGAAGCCGTCCGGAACCGAGAGATCCGCTTGGCGCAAGACAGAAAAGAACTCCGGATCCTTCTGAGCCATAAGCAAAAACTCCGGATTGGGAGTAACAACCTGGCGGTGGGATCGCTCTATTAATATGGAATTGATCCGACGCTTGAGCTCCTGCCTCGAGAGATTGTCGAGCGGGATGCCCAGGATCGATATCCGTTCGGCCATAGGAATAAACGCTAACTTTTGCTGTATACTGTAGTATACCAGCCTTTGGGGCTTCAGCCTACCGCATCGGCTGTTGACAAGCAAGTCTCAGAATCGTATAGTGACTTTAGCAGTCTTTACTAATGAGTGCTAATTTCCCCTCCTCTGAAACAATACAAATCTATGCTAGATAAATTCACCAATAAATCCCAAGAAGCCATAATCAACGCTCAGGTCATCGCCCAAGAATACGGCCAGCAATACATCAACGCCCTCCACATGCTCCTGGCGTTGCTTGAGCAGAGCGACGGCCTTGTCCGCCCGATCCTCGATACGATGAAGATCGATACCGATGCGATCCGCGACGAGATCGAAGGCGAGATTGAGAAATTGCCGAAAGTCGAAGTCCAGGCCTCGGTCGGCATGGTCCAGGGTACGACCGAGATGGCCCTTATCGTTGAAAAGTCAGTCAAAGAAGCGAAAGGAATGGGAGATGAATATGTCTCGACCGAGCACCTCCTGCTTTCGATCCTCAACGTCAAATCAGACGCTCAGCGCATCCTGCTTGAACATGGCGTGCTTAAAGAAAAGCTGGCCGCGACCGTTAAAGAATTACGCGGCGAGAAAAAAATCGACAGCCCGGAACCGGAAACTCGTTTCCGTATCTTAGAAAAGCACACGATCAATCTCACCGCCCAGGCCCGCGCCAACAAGCTCGACCCGGTCATCGGCCGCGACGACGAGATCAAGCGCGTCATGCAGATCCTGTCACGCCGCCTCAAGAACAACCCGGTACTGATCGGCGAAGCCGGCACCGGTAAGACAGCGATCATCGAAGGCCTCGCCCAGCGCATCATCTCAGGCGACGTTCCGGAGAGTCTCAAGAACAAAGAGCTGATTTCTCTCGACCTCGGTTCGCTTATCGCTGGCGCGAAATTCCGCGGCGAATTCGAAGACCGCTTGAAAGCGCTCATCCGCGAGATCGAATCGAACGAAGGCAACATCATCCTCTTCATCGACGAGATCCACACGATCGTCGGAATGGGCGCCGCTGACGGATCGGCCGACGCCGCCAACATGCTCAAGCCTGCTCTGGCGCGCGGTACGCTCAAAGCGATCGGCGCGACGACAACGAAGGAATACCAGCGCTACATCGAAAAGGACACCGCCCTCGAACGCCGGTTCCAACCGGTATATGTTTCCGAACCGACCGAAGAGGACGCGATCGCGATCCTGCGGGGCATCAAGGACAAATACGAGCTCCATCATGGCGTCAAGATCGCCGATGAAGCCGTCGTCGCTGCCGTAAAGCTTTCCTCCCGCTATATCAGCGACCGCTTCCTGCCCGATAAGGCAATTGACCTGATGGATGAAGCAACGTCTTCATTACGTATGGAAATCGACTCTTCGCCTGAAGAACTCGACGTCTTGCGCAAGGAAATCCGCCGCTTAGAAATCACTAAGGCAGGCATGAAAGACAAGCGCCATGAAGCAAAGCTCAAAGATATCAATCGGGAGCTCTCCGACCTTAAGGAAAAAGCCCAGCAGCTTGAAGCGCGTTGGCAGAATGAAAAGAATATCATCGCTTCGATCCGCGCCTTCAAGAAAAGCATCGATGAGTTGAAAGCCGAAGCCGACGCTATCCAGCGCCGCGGAGACGATTTGACCAAGGTCGCGGAAATCCGATATGCCCGCATCCCGGAGATCGAGAAGAAGATCCGCAAGGAAGAAAGCGAACTCGCCCGCATCCATGCCTCCGGCCAGAAGATCCTCAAAGAAGAGATCGATGAAGAAGACATCGCCCGTGTCGTCGCCCGTTGGACAGGGATTCCGGTCTCGAAGATGCTCGAATCCGAAGTCAAGAAGCTGGCGCGCGCCGAACAGGAATTATCCGAACGCGTCGTCGGCCAAGCCGATGCCATCTCGTCGGTCGCGCATGCGATCCGCCGCTCCCGCGTCGGCATCTCGGAAGAAAAGAAACCGATGGGCTCCTTCCTCTTCGTCGGGCCGACCGGCGTCGGAAAGACCGAGCTTGCAAAGACGCTCGCCGCCTTCATGTTCAATGACGAGAATTCCCTGATCAGGCTCGACATGAGCGAATACATGGAAAAGCACAGCGTCTCGAAGATGATCGGCTCCCCTCC
>CAYTLN010000001.1:0-78514 GCA_964438845.1 uncultured Gammaproteobacteria bacterium | reverse complement strand
GCTTCTTTATGGAGGAAAAGAAGTACTTGCTGGCCCTGTGCCAGTGCGATCATATTGGCCCCTCCCGCCTTTCCCGGCTGAGGGCCTTTTTTGAAACCTGGGAAGCGGCCTGGAACGCGCCGCTCCGTTCGCTCATAGCCGCCGGCCTGCCGGAACCGGTCGCGCAGGAAGTCGTCGCGTTGCGCCAATCGTTCGACCAGGCAGGCTTCGACGCCGAGCTCGAACGCCACAATATCAAGACGGTGACGTTCATCGAACGCGGCTATCCGCCCCTGCTCAAGCAGACGTACCAGCCGCCGCCCGTCTTATATTATCGCGGCCGGCTCGACGCCTTCAGCCGCCATTCGCTTTCAGTCGTCGGTTCGCGCAAATCATCCGACTACGGCGTCCGTGCGACCGAGCGGATCGTCGGGGAGGCGGCGCGCGCTGGACTGGCGATCATTTCCGGACTGGCGCTCGGCATCGACGCCCTTGCCCATCGCGCCGCGCTCGATGCCGGCGGACTGACGGCCGCCGTTCTCGGCTGCGGCTTGGACAAGACATATCCGGCCGCGAATTTCCGGCTCGGAGAAGAGATCGCCGAGACCGGCTGCCTGGTTTCTGAGTTCAAGCCCGGCACCGAACCGTATAAGAGTAACTTCCCGCGCCGCAACCGGCTCATCGCCGGCCTCGGCCTCGGCACGCTCGTCATCGAAGCCGCGGAAAAGTCCGGCGCCCTGATCACGGCCCGCTACGCCTTGCAGGAAAACCGCGAAGTGATGGCCGTCCCGGGCAATATTTTCGCGCCGTCAGCCGAGGGCACGAACGGGCTGATCAAGGCCGGAGCGCGTCCCGTCACGTCGGCGGAAGACATTTTTACGGCCTTGCGCATCGAGCATCTCTCATCGCTTTCCGCTGGCCGCGACCTGACGATCGAGCCGGGCGAAGAAGCGTCGATCATCGGCTGCCTGACGCATGAACCGATGCATATCAATGAAATCGTCCGCTTGACAAAGCTTGACATGAGTGCGATAAACAGTAGACTGACTATTATGGAAATGAAAGGATTAGTCAGAAACACTGGAAATCTTAGCTATATCCGACTACTCTAAAGATAAAATGGCAAAAAAAAATTTCCAAGCAAAGACAAAAAAGAAAGAATTTTAATACTCAAATGCCCTGTTCTTGTTTTATAACTTGTCTTTAGATTTTTAACTTTAACGTAATGAAGCTCGTCATCGTCGAATCTCCGACCAAAGCCAAAACTATCACCAAGTTCCTCGACAAGGGATTCACGGTCGAATCTTCATTCGGCCATATCCGCGACTTGCCGAAATCCGACATGGGAATCGACGTCGACAACGGCTTCGCGCCGCGCTATGTCGTGCCGACCAAAGCGAAGAAGACAGTCACGAAATTGAAGAAGCTGGCTGACAAGGCCACCGAAGTCATCCTCGCGAGCGACGAAGACCGCGAAGGAGAAGCGATCGCTTGGCATCTGTCCGAAGCCCTCAAGCTGCCGGAAGAAAAGACTTCCCGCATCGTCTTCCATGAAATCACGAAGGAAGCGATCGAAGAGGCGCTCGAGCATCCGCGCAAGCTCAATTCCCCGCTCGTCGACGCCCAGCAGGCCCGCCGCATCCTCGACCGCCTCGTCGGCTATGAACTCTCGCCGTTCCTCTGGAAGAAGGTCGCCCGCGGCTTGTCCGCCGGCCGCGTCCAATCGGTCGCCGTCCGCCTCATCGTCGAACGCGAGCGCGAAATCGAGAAATTCGTCGCGGAAGAATACTGGGACCTGACCGCTTTCCTCGTAACCAAGAAAGGCGAAGAATTCAGCGCCGAGCTCCGGACCCTCGACGGCAAGACGCTCGACAAGATGGAGATCAAGACCCAGGAACAGGCCGACGCTCTCGTCGCTGAATTGCGGGAAGCCGCCTACTCGATCAAAGCAATCGAGAAGAAGCGCGTGAAGAAATCGGCCCCGGCGCCGTTCACGACGTCGAGCCTGCAGCAGACAGCCAACCGTCTCCTCGGCTTCTCGGCCAAACAGACGATGATGCTCGCCCAGCAGCTTTACGAAGGCATCGACATCGGCGCCGAGGGCTCGGTCGGTCTTATCACCTACATGCGTACCGACTCGCTCAATCTTTCGACAAAATTCTTAGCAGAAGCTCAGCACTATCTCGCTGATTCGCTCGGCACGGAATATTCGTTATCGACCCCGCGGCAGTTCAAGACAAAATCGAAAGGCGCGCAAGAAGCCCACGAAGCCATCCGTCCGTCGGCCGCCGACCGCGACCCGGAAGCGATCAAATCGTTCCTGGCGCCGAACCAGTTCAAGCTCTACCGGCTCATCTGGCAGCGCGCGCTCGCGAGCCAGATGCCGGACGCCGAACTCGACCAGACCGCGATCGACATCGTTGCCGGACGCGGCGAATTCCGCGCCACCGGACAGACGATCGCCTTTGACGGCTATCTGAAGATCTATCCTGAGAAGAGCAAGGAAAATATCCTGCCTGAGATGGATGAAGGCGACGCGACCGAGCTCAAGGAGCTCAAAGGCGAACAGCATTTTACGAAACCGCCCGCCCGCTATTCCGATGCCACCCTCGTCAAGGAGCTGGAAAAGTACGGCATCGGCCGCCCGTCGACCTATGCGCCGACGATCTCTACCATCGAAGCCCGCAACTACGTCATCCGCGACGAGAACAAGCGCCTCAAACCGACGGAAATCGGCATGATCGTCAACGACCTGCTCGTCGAGCACTTCCCCTCGATCGTCAATCTCGAATTCACCGCCAAGCTCGAAGGCCAACTCGACGACATCGCCGACGGCACGATCGGCTGGAAACCGGTCATCACCGAATTCTACGGTCCGTTCCATACGAATCTGACCGCGAAATACGACGCCATCAAGAAGGAAGACATCATGCCGGAAAAGATGTCCGAAGAAAAATGCGATAAGTGCGGTTCGCAAATGCTCATCAAGACCGGCCGCTTCGGACCGTTCCTCGCCTGCTCGAATTTCCCGGAATGCAAGAATATCAAATCGCTCAATAAGAAGAGCTCGCCGGAAGAAGACGAGCGCCTCAAGAAACTTAACGACGAGCATAAGGATGACGTCTGCGAAAAATGCGGTTCGCCGATGGCGGTGAAAGTCGGCCGCTTCGGTCCCTTCCTCGCCTGCACCGGCTATCCGAAATGCAAGAACATCAAGAACATCGCCGATCCGAACGCTCCGAAAATCCCTTGCCCGGTCTGCGGAAAAGGAAATATCGTTCAGAAAAAATCGCGTCGCGGAATCTTCTGGGCCTGCGATCAATATCCGGATTGCAAGACGGCTTTCAACTCGAAGCCGACCGGAGAGAAATGTCCGGAATGCGAATCGCCGCTCGTCGAAGGCAAAGACGGCCCCCGCTGTTCTGCCAAAGGCTGCGAATACGGGAAATAGTCGGAACCACAGATGACGCTGATAAGCTGATTACAACAAATATATACAACTCTCCTTTAAAGGAGAGTTGTATATTTTATGTGTCATCCCACGGCTTGACCGGGGGATCTTACTACTTACCGTACGCCTTAAGATTCCCCGCTTTCGCGGGGAATGACACGAAAGAGGATAAAAAAATCGGCAGAACTTCAATTAAGAAATTCCACCGAGAGATTATTTGCTTGGTGAATTAGAAAATATATAGCTTTCTACGGGTGAGCATTCATCTATCTTTTTGAGAGTTGCAAAAAAAGCATCAATTTCCTCCTGCTCAAGAGGCTTTTCCTGGAATGTTGAACATGTGCACTGATATTTCTTGGGATTACCCTTATAAATCAGAGTTGTTCCTCCCTTGTTTACCGCATTAAAATTATATCTGAGATGAACTTCTACATAGCTACGTTCATCGCTTCCATTGATTAATGCCTCCCCATATTTACCTGCTAACTTAAGAAACTGAGCTATCATTTCCGTAGATTGGGCACTAAATACAGTCGGTTCATTATCATTCCCTTTTTGAATTTCTATATTGACTGGAATCTGATTGATAATGATATCTTCGTTAAATTTTCCAATACGAATATACATCACTACCCCAATCTTTGACAAAAAAATATTGATGTATTTTTTGTCTTTTTTACTATTCTTCTTTTTTGACATGTGCTGTGCCGTTTTTTGAACCGCTTGGCATTGCGGGGGCTGATTGTATTCTGAAAATATTTCAGAATATTAAAAAATATCACGTTTAGTGATATTTGTCAATCGTCAGAGACAATATTCTACTTACAACATCTGCACCGCTTTCTGGGCTACCAATTCCGATGGATTAATAATATCACTCTCCTCCGCTCGCTCGCCAAGAAGGATCGGAAGCTCGCTGCAACCCAAAATTATTGCCTCGACATTATAGCTCCGAAGAGCCTCGATCATTTCAATTCCAACCTTTTGATATTCTTCCGGATTGCCGCCCTCCTGAATCGGATATATCGCCTCATCATCCAATCTCTTCATCAAATCAACCGGTAACACTACGGACTCAATGCCCGCGGCTCTCAATGGCTCTTGGAATAACTGTTTTTCCACCGTTAGTCCTATCGAAAGGATGCCGACCCGCCGCAGCCCCCGGCGCTTCGCTTCATTGACAGCAAGCTCTATCAGGCTGAGGACGGGTTTTCCTGATTCCGCTTCAACCTGTTCCGAAAAAATATGGGCGGTATTGGAACCGATGATGATAACATCGGTATTCTCTCCCACGAAACGGGCCGCTGCCAGCAGCTCAGGTGACGGTTCAAGTATCTCAGGATAACTGCCATCCGGATTAAGTATCATAGGAGCTCGATTCAGCATCCGGATATCCATCAACGGATAGCCTCGATTGCCATACTGCGGGATAGGATGATTGACTGCAGCCTTCAAGATTCGACGGACGATATCAAGCGTCGCCCACTGACCCATTCCGCCGATGATGCCGATACGCTTCAATGCAGGCACTTGTGATTCATTATTAACGACTATCCTCTCTGCCATATTGTTGTTTTATATTCGCGGCACCTGCATACCTTAACCGTTGCGGCGGTCCTGACTTAATAAAGCTCGGCGTCCGATAGCCCGGATTCCCTCGCTTGCTCCCGACTTTTGTCCGGCCCCGGCTTTTCATATTATTTGGAAACCAACGTCACGAAGACGTAGCGGAGCGTATCCGACCAAAGGAGCCAGGCGACGAAAAAGCCGAGCAGGAAGCTGGCGACCATCGAAGCGAAGCCCTGGCGGCACTTCCATTCGACCGAGTGTCTGAATCGTGAGAACATATGATATAGTATAGAATCGCTGATTTAAGTAATATCGGTATTTAGAGTATAATACTATCGAATACGACTGCCAATATGACCGATTCGACCCTGACCATATTCATCATCATTTTCGGGCTTATCCTGTCCGGAGGCATCGCCGTGCTCATCCTCCTGATGCTCCGCCGGCCGCAGGGCTCGACCGGAGCCGAACACGGAGCGCTTATGGAGCGCCTGTCCGGCCTGACCGAGCAGAACAAGGATCTGCGCCGCCTGCTCGACGAGAAGCTTTCCGAAACCCATAGCGCCAATACCCGCCAGCTCGGCGAAACCGCCAAGCTCATCCAGGCGATCAGCGGCCAGTCCGCCAAACTCATCACCGACGTCACTGAAAAGCTGACCAAGCTCGATGAGACGAACAAGCAAGTCGTCAACTTCTCGTCGCAGCTGCAGAGCCTCCAGGACATCCTGAAGAATCCGAAGCAGCGCGGCGTCCTCGGGGAATACTATCTGGAAACCCTCTTGAAAAACGCGATGCCTCCGGGCAGCTACCAGATGCAGTATGCCTTCCCGGACGATACGATCGTCGACGCCGCCGTTTTCGTCAAAGACAAGATCATTCCGGTCGATTCGAAATTCTCGCTCGAAAACTACAACCGCATCCTCGAAGCGAGCGACAAGACCGAGAAGGAACGGCTGGAAAAAGTCTTCCTCAACGACCTTAAGAACCGCATCGTCGAAACGTCGAAGTATATCCAGCCGCAGCACGGCACGATGGACTTCGCCTTCATGTTCATTCCGCATGAAGCGATCTATTATGACTTGCTCATCAATAAGATCGGCGCGGTGACCGAAGAGACGGAGAACCTCATCCAGCGGGCCGCCAGCAAGTATAAGGTCGTCATCGTCTCGCCGACATCGTTCCTCGCCTATCTGCAGACGGTCCTGCAGGGGCTGCGCGCGATGCAGATCGAAGAGAGCGCCAAGACGATCCGCGCCACGGTCGAGAAGCTCGGCCAGCATCTCGGCAGCTACGACATGTACATGCAGAAGCTCGGCTCGAGCATGAACACGACCGTCAACCACTTCAACAACGCCTATAAAGAATTCAAGAAAGTCGACAAGGACGTCGTCAAGATCGCCGGCACCGAATCAGCTATCGAGCCGCTCATCGTCGACCGTCCGACGCTCGAACTTGAATAACCAGCATGTCCGAACTTTCGAACCAGATTGCCGCCACCGCGGCTTTCTTCGATATATTTGATTATCCGCTGACCGATTTTGAAATCTGGCAGTATCTTGACGTTCCGGCGCCGTATGCCGACGTGCGCGCCGATATCCGTTCCCGCAACGGCGACGCTCCTCTCTTCTGCCTCCATGACGCGTCGCGGCTCGCTTCGATCCGCCGCGAACGGTATGCCGTCACGCAGGCAAAGATCCGGACCGCCCGCCGCCGCCTCACGCTCATCGCCTGGATCCCGTGGATCAGGCTCATCGCCCTCGCGAACGTCATCGGCACCCATAACCTGCGGGCCGAAGGCGATATCGACCTCTTCATCGTCACGAAGAAGAATCGTCTCTGGCTCGTAAAGCTTATCGCCACCGCCATCCTCGCGCTAACGAGGCTGCGTCCGCGGCGCGGCACGGTCCGCGATACGCTCTGCCTGAGCTTCCTGGTCGATGAAACGGCTCTCGACCTGTCCGTTTTCCGCCTTGACGCGGACCGCTATCTGACGTATTGGCTTGACGGCCTGATTCCGCTCTACGGGGACAAGTCCGCCTATCCTCAATTGATCGAAGCCAATCCCTGGCTGCGGACAGCCCTGCCGAACCGGCTGCCGAAACACGACTCGGGACAGCGTTTTACGCTCAAGCGCTGGCGCATCATGCCCGAGTTCGGATTAGGGACGATAATGGAACGCATCGCCCGTCTCCTCCTGCGCTTCATCATGTCCCCGGAAATCAAACGGGCGTTATCGCGTCCCGGCAGCGGCGTCGTCGTTACCGACCATGTCCTCAAGCTCCATACCGGCGATCGCCGCCAGCACTTCCGCAAAGAATATGAAAAACGCTTACGCCTGTATGCAACGTCTTAACCGGTGGCTGATTGCCATCTCGCTCTTTCTCTTGCCGTGGCAAGCGCATTTCCTGCTACGCGCCGGCGAACTGAACGGCGCCTGGGAATACGGGTCGATCCGGATATTCGCTATCGACTGCATCATCCTCGTGGCGATCGCGCTCACTCTTATCGCTTCACGAGGCGCAGCCCGGCGCAGCTCGAATCCTTTATACCGCTACGGGATGATCATCATGCTGGCATATCTGGCAATCAGCCTTCCGTTCAGCCTCCTGCCGTCCCTCTCCGCTTTCCGGTTCGCTTCAATCCTGGTCGCCGCCTTGTATCTTTTCATTCTCTCTCAGAGCGATATTCCGTGGCGGACAGCCACGCTTTCTTTCATCGCCGGCGCGTGCTGGTCATCCCTGCTCGGCATCTGGCAATTCGCCACTCAGACGACATTCGCCTCAACCTGGCTCGGCGTTGCGTCCCACCGGCCTTCAGAACTCGGCGTGTCTGTCATCGAAGCGCTGGCTCCTGACGGACGGATCGAACGCTGGCTGCGCGCGTACGGCTCGCTCGACCACCCGAACATGCTCGGCGCCGTAGCCGCCATCTCTCTTATCTTCGTCGCCTGGCTCTGGATCAGCCGACGCCGTGACGGCCGCTTTGAAAATATCATCCTCGCTGTCGCGACCGTTTCCTTAGCCGGCGGCCTGATCGTTTCGTTTTCCCGCGCCGCCTGGATCGCCGCTGCCGTCGGCCTCCTTATTATCGTTATCTGCCGCTTCAAGCAGAACTGGAAGCAGCTCGGGAGCTTTTTCCTGATCAGCGCGATCGTCGCCGGCCTGTTCGCGAGCCAATACTATTATCTCTTCGCCCCGAGGCTCGGCGCCGAGAACCGGCTTGAAGAAAAATCCAGCACGGAACGGATTACCGGCATCAAGGAAAGCGTTGCGGAAATCATGAAGCGTCCCGTCTTCGGCAGCGGCCTCGGAACGTACACGCTCGCCCGCAGCCAGAGCGATCCGGATAAGGAAGCCTGGAACTACCAGCCGGTCCATAATGTCTTCCTGCTCATTGCGGCCGAGACCGGCATCGTCGGCCTACTCCTCATTCTCGGCACGATCATCGCCTTCCTCGGATTCAGTATCCGCCGCTCTCCGGCCTCCAGCCGGCCGCTTATCTTCGCTCTGGCGGCGGCGATCATAGCCAGCGCCCTGCTCGACCACTGGCTCTGGAGCCTCCATTTCGGGATCATATTCTCAGCCGCGCTTTTCGGCCTGGCCGGACGCCTTACCCGCGAGGAGGTTTTGACAGACGCAAAAGCAAGGTATACTGTAACTACCTAATCAGCCATATATGGAACAACAAAAAAACGACCTCATGGAAAAGATCATTTCGCTCTGCAAGCGCCGCGGCTTCATTTTCCCCGGCTCTGAGATTTACGGCGGCCTGGCCAATAGCTGGGATTACGGACCGTACGGCGTCGAACTGAAGAACAATATCAAACAGGCCTGGTGGAAGCGCTTCGTTACCGACCGCGACGATATGGTCGGACTCGATGCCGCCCTGCTCATGAATACGAAAGTCTGGGAAGCCTCGGGCCATGTCTCGACGTTCTCCGATCCGCTTGTCGAATGCAAGAAGTGCCATGAACGCTTCCGCGAAGACCAGCTGGCCGGCACTGAAATCTGCGCCAAAGACAAGAAGCCCCATGACTTCGCTGAAGCCAAGCAGTTCAACCTGATGCTCAAGACATTCCTCGGTCCGGTCGAGGATGAGAAGAACGTCGTCTATTTCCGTCCGGAAACCGCCCAGGGCATCTTCGTCAACTTCAAGAATATCTGCGACACGATGCGCAAGAAGCTGCCGTTCGGCGTCGGCCAGATCGGCAAAGCCTTCCGCAACGAGATCACGCCGGGAAACTTCATCTTCCGCACCCGCGAATTCGAGCAGATGGAAGTCGAATATTTCACCCGCGAAGAGAACTGGCAGGAAGCGTTCGATCTATGGCTCGGCATCATGCGCGATTGGATCAAGAGCCTCGGCATCGCGCCGGACCAGTACGAAGAAGTCGACATCCCGAAGGACGACCTCGCCCACTACTCGAAGAAGACGATCGATTTCGAATATAAATATCCGTTCGGCCAGAAAGAACTCTACGGGCTCGCCTACCGGACTGACTTCGACCTGAAGAACCACGGCCTCGACTTTACCGATGACGACGGCAAGAAATTCGTCCCGCATGTCATCGAACCGTCGATGGGCGTCGACCGCACATTGCTCGCCGTCCTGCTGTCGGCCTATGCCGAAGAAGCGACGAGCGAGGATACGCGCGTCGTCTTGCGCCTGCCGGCCGCCCTCGCTCCGGTCAAAGTCGCCGTCTTCCCGCTGATGAAGAACAAGCCTGACCTTGTCGCCAAAGCCAAGGAAGTCCATGCGCTCTTAAAGCCTTTAGGCAAGATCGAGTTCGACGACAACGGCAACGTCGGCAAGCGCTACCGCCGCCAGGACGAGATCGGCACTCCGTTCTGCGTCACGATCGACTTCGACACGCTTGATAACGGCGAAGTGACTGTCCGCGACCGCGATACGATGCAGCAGGAGCGGGTTAAGATCGAGGAGCTACGTAGATATTTATCAAATAAGCTAACTTAGTATGCGTTGGTTTTTACGTTCAAAAATACATCGCGCTACAGTCACCGAAGCAGAGATTGATTATATCGGAAGCATCACCATAGACAAAGATCTTCTTGAAAAAACAGGCTTGCTAGTGGGCGAAAAGGTCCTAGTAACAAGTATTTCTTCGGGTGGACGGCTTGAAACATATATTATTGAGGGCGAGCGGGGTTCAGGAGTGATTTGTATGAATGGCCCAGCTGCTCATATCATTAAAACAGGCGAAGTTGTTGTGATCATGGGCTTTGAATTGACAGATGAACCAGTAGAACCAAAAGTTATCTTAGTGGATGAAAAGAATAAATTTGTTGAATATCTATGAACTCCGAAAGCCCTGAATTGAATAACTTCGAGAGAGAACGATTTAATGTAAGAAATGCAGTCAAAGAAGATATTGAGGAAATTCTGAGAATCCAAAACGAAAGATTACTTGACAATGAAAAACATGGTGATGATCTCATAGAAAATGGTTTTTTGGTTAACCCAATTTCGGCCCAAGATCTCAATGAAGCTATTGATCATCCAGAAACCTCTTTTTTATACATTGCCCAAGATAAAAATAATTCCACTGTTGGCTATCTCCTCGCCTATGACTTTCTCTCCTTTGTGAAAGAACACCCTGAATGGAAGAAGGAAGTCGGGCCGCTTTCGCTTAATTTAGAATCGGAGAAAGTAATCTATGGTAAGCACGTAGCTATCGATAAATCGGCTATGGGTGCGGGATCCGCCCTTGAAGAAAATTTTTTTCAAGCATCAAAAAAGAATGGATACTCCCTTTTTATAGGCGAGATATGTGAGGGTCCTATCGAAAATAAACGTTCCGTAGACTTCCATACTAAAAAATTTGACCTGAATAAGATTGGCAGTTACCAAGATGGTAATAAATACAGTTGGGGAATCTACGCCAAAAAGCTTTAAATGAAATTCATTATACTATGTACAAGCTCAAAACCACCTCTTCCGGATTGAATATCCTGACCGTTCCTATGGCCGGCGCGAAAACGACGGCTATTTTAGTCATGGTCGCCACCGGCTCGAAGCACGAACAGAGAAAGACGAGCGGCCTGTCGCACTTCTTGGAACACATGTTCTTCAAAGGCACGACGAACCGCCCGAACGCGCTGACGATCTCGTCCGAACTCGACCGTCTCGGGGGCGAATACAATGCCTTCACCTCGAAAGAATATACCGGCTACTGGATCAAGGTGGCCGCCCCGGAAATCAAACCCGCTCTCGGCGTCCTGTCCGACATGCTCCTCAATTCGAAATTTGACGAGGAAGAGATCAGGCGCGAATCCGGCGTCATCATCGAGGAAGTGAACATGTATCTCGACAACCCGATCATGCGCATCGAGGACGTCTTTGAAGAATTGCTCTACGGCGATACGCCGGCGGGCTGGGACACGATCGGCACCAAGAAAAATATCTCCTCGTTCACGCGGAAAGATTTCGTCAACTATTTCAAGAGCCAGTACCGCTCGAAGAGCACCTTCGTCTGCCTCGCCGGCAAACTGCCTGCCAATTCGGAGAAGCTCCTCGCCGACGCTTTCCACGGCTATAACGCGGGCAGCGCCAAGCGTAAGATAAAGACTACGGACAAACAATCAAAGCCCGCAGTCAAGATCGAATACAAGAAGACCGACCAGGCCCATCTCTCCCTCGGCGTCCGGACCCGTCCCTTCGGCGATACGGATGAGATCATCCTGAAGATGATCGCGACGATCCTCGGCGGCTCGATGAGCTCGCGGCTCTTCATCAATCTCCGCGAACGCAACGGCCTCTGCTATTACGTCCGCAGCGGCAACGAAGGCTATACCGATACCGGCTACCTAGCGACCCAGGCCGGCGTTCCCGTCGACAAGATCGAGAAGGCGATCGCCATTATCATCGCCGAATATAAGAAGCTCGCCGAAACCCCACTCGAAAAAGACGAGCTGAGCCGCATCAAGGAATTCATCACCGGCCGCATCTTTTTGCAGCTCGAAAGCCCGGACGATATTGCCGGCTGGTATGCCAAGCAGCTGACCCTCGCTCATCAGCAGAATGGCAAACGTAAGCTCATGACGCCGGAAGATTTTGTCGCCCGCATCAAAGCGATTACCCCCGCCGATGTCCAACGGGTCGCGAAAAAGATATTCGACCCGAAAGGATTTAATCTCGCGGTCATCGGGCCGTATACGAAACCGGCAGTCTTCCAGAAACTGCTCAAATAAAGCTTCCTGCCTCTCCTCTAGCTCACCTCTCCATGCTACTAATCTTTGCCCTACCCCCAACCCCTCCCCGCCTTTGGCGGAGAGGGGTGACTTGTATTCAAGCGAACACGTATATGTCTTATAAGAATAAGATTCTGCTGGCTCGAGAATTCCGGTCGAATCCGACTAAGGGGGAGAAAATAATGTGGGAAATTTTAAAAGATAAGAATATACTAGGCTATAAATTCCGCAGACAGTATGTGATAGCTGGCTATATACTTGATTTTTATTGTCAGAAACTAAAACTGGGAATCGAAGTTGACGGAAAAATTCATGATACCCCGAAGAATAGAGGTGCGGACATACAAAGAGAGACGGCTCTGAAGAGATACGGTGTTGCGATTATTAGAATCGCTAATGAAGACATTGAATCGATTCCAGTAGTCGTGTTGCAAAAATTAAAAACTCACATCCGGTCAATTAAGCAAGATTATTTCCTTTAGTCTCCCTTCCCCGCTCCGCGGGGAAGGGCCGGAGATAGGGAAAAAACAACCCCGGCATTTCTGTCGGGGTTTTACTATGAGAAAACTTGATTTTTTATTTATAAAAAAATCTCTGACAGTTTTCACTATCAGGGGGACAAAAAAATCTTCACTTAGAAACCGTGGAAATGAACTTCGGTTTGGATAAACTTCTTTCTACCGAAGAGTGCCATTCCAACTACTGTTCCCTCTAAGCACAAGATGTGCATTAAGGCTTTAAACGTCTGCTGGCTTATTTTCTCGCTATAGTAGAAAAAGAACTTAATGATCCATGCTACGAAGAAAAATAAGTACCGGGCTGCACATATTGAAACGATTACCTTATACATTGCAATATTGGTGCCGAACTTGAAATTCTCGCCTATAATAAGTTGCAGAGCCGGAAACATCGCTACTACAAACCACAGAAAGCCCCACAGTAAGAACTGACCGCGCATGAACTCCCAAGGATCCGGACCCTTTTCACGCATTTCAAGAAATTTTTCTACAAATATGTTTGATTTTTTGTTTGTGCTTTCGCTTGTGTGATTCGCCATTATAATACCCTCCTGGTATGTTTTTAAAAAAGCGCCATTAATTTAGATATTTATATTATATCATAATATAAATATTTTGTCAATATATTACTTAAAAAATTACTGATATTAGCCATTTTATAGATTCTATTGATTGCCCTTCCCCTTAGTACATGGTAGAATTAAGCAATTCTTATGAAGCCCTCAGCCGACCTTCTCTCAACCCTTAATCCCCAGCAAAAGCAGGCCGTTTCGCATACCGACGGCCCGATGCTTATCGTCGCCGGTGCCGGAACCGGCAAGACCACCGTCCTGATCAACCGCCTCGCCTACCTGATCCTTGAAAAAGGCGTGAGGCCGGAACGGATCCTGCTGACGACGTTTACGGAGAAAGGCGCCCATGAGCTCGATGAGCGCGCCGACAAGATCCTCCCCTACGGCATCGGCTACAACCGCTGGATCTATACCTTCCATGGATTCTGCGAACGGATCCTGCGCGACCATGCTCTCGACATCGGACTGACTCCCGGCTTCAAGCTTCTCAATCAGACTGACCAATGGATCCTCATCAAGAAAAATCTCTCTCTTTTCAATCTCGACTACTATAAGCCGCTCGGCGATCCGACAAAATTCGTCCATGAACTCATCACCCATTTCTCCCGCCTCAAGGACGAGAATATTTCTCCGGCGCGCTATCTCGACTATGTCGAAGGCTTGAAGGCTGATTCGGATGCCATCCTCAGTTCGAAAGATAAGCCGGCAAAGAAGAAGGCGAAGAAAAGCGGAGCGCCGGCCGATGCCGAAGCCCTCGACGTCTCCCGACTCGCTGAATTGGCCGAAGCCTACCATCTCTACAACAAGCTGCTGCTCGATAACGCCCAGCTCGATTTTGGCGACCTGATCGCCTATACGATCAAGCTCTTTGTCGAACGCCCGAACATCCTCGAACACTACCGCGGCCAGTTCGAGTACATCATGGTCGATGAATTCCAGGATACGAATACCGCGCAGTACGAATTGATCAAGCTCCTCGCGGCGCCGAAGAACAATCTCGTCGCGGTCGGCGATGATGACCAGAGCATCTACCGTTTCCGCGGCGCGTCGCTCTCGAACATCATGCAGTTCAAGGATGATTTCTCGAACGCCTCCGAAGTCGTCCTGACTAACAACTACCGCTCCGGACAGGCGATCCTCGATACCGCCTACGGTTTCATCACGCACAATAACCCGAACCGCCTCGAAGCCAAGCTCGGCCTCGACAAGAAACTCAAATCGCATTCGAAAGAAAAAGGCGAAACCGTCTATCTTGAATTCCCGACCGATTTCAAAGAAACCCAATCAGTGGCGGAAATGATCGAAGCTCTCCATGCCTCGAAGCAAGCGGAAGGCTGGGCCGATATCGCCGTCTTGGTCCGCGCCAATGACACCGCCGACAAGTTCACGCGCGAACTGACCCGCCGGAATATCCCGAACCATTTCGTGTCGCTCAAGGGCCTCTACTACAAGCCGATCGTCCTCGACTCGATCGCCTACCTGAAGCTGCTTGATTCGTACCATGAGCCCTCGGCCCTCTACCGCGTCCTCGACATGAAACCGTTCGCCCTGAGCCACAGCGACCTGCTTATCCTGACGACCTGGGCCCGGCGCAAACTCTGGTCGCTCTTCGAGACCCTGGAAAAGATCGACGCCATAAAGGACGTCAGCGCCGAAGGCAAGGCCTCGGTCCATAAGCTCCTCAAATGCGTCCGCGACCATGCCGTCCTCGCCCGCGACCATAAGGCGTCGAAAGTCTATGTCCACTTCGTGCGCGAATGCCTCGAGCCGATGCTCGACCATGACGCCGATCGCGAAACCTTCAGCTACCTGAACCAATTCTATTCGAAGATCAAGAGCTTCGAAGCCGCCGACAGCGGCGCGACCCTGAAGGACTTCCTCGAGCTGATCAATCTCGAGATGGAAGCCGGAGAAACCGGCGGCCTCGCCTTCAACTATGACGACGCCGACACGGTCAAAGTGATGACGGTCCATGCCGCCAAGGGCCTTGAGTTCGGCCATGTCTTCATCCCGAACCTGGTCGACCGCAAATTCCCGACGATCCATCGCAAAGAAAAGATTCCGGTTCCCGAAGCTCTCGGCGGTCCGGTGCCGCTCGACGGCGATATCCATCTCGAGGAAGAACGCCGCTTATTCTATGTCGCGATGACCCGCGCCAAGCGCAGCCTCTGCTGCACCGGCGCCAAGGATTACGGCGGCGCGACCAAAAAGAAACCGTCGCGATTCGTCGACGAAGCTAACCTGCCGGTTACGCCGGCGGACGGCGGCGCGGCAACCGAATTGGAACGGGATTTGGCCGCGCTCGACAAGCCGCTTCCCCGCCCGGCCTTCGCCCTGCCTCTGACCTATTCGTTCTCGCAGCTGACGACCTTCGAACGCTGTCCGCTCGATTATAAATTCATCTATATCCTGAAGCTGCCGACTGAAGACAGTCCGCAAGCCGTATTCGGCCGCGTCATTCACAATTGCCTGCGGCAGTACTTCCTGCCGCTGCTTGATGACGGTTTCCAGCCGAGCCTGTTCGGAGGCAAGAAGCCGCAGGAAGGCCTCTTTACGCTCAAGAAGCTGCTCGAACTCTACGGCCATTACTGGCATGACGCCGGCTACGCCGACCGGAAAGAAGCTGATGATTTCAAGAACGAAGGCAAGAAGATGCTGACCGCCTTCCACAACGCCTCCGGAAACGAACGTCCAAGCATCATGTTCCTAGAAAAGAAATTCAACCTTCCCCTCGGACAGTATGTGCTTTCGGGTACGATGGATCGAGCCGACCTGCTGAGCGACGGGACTGTCGAGCTCATCGATTATAAGACGGGCAAACCGAAAGATAAGCTCGGTTTCTCGGACAAGCGGCAGCTCCTCCTCTACCAGGCAGCGATGGAAGAAGTCTTCGGCAAGAAAGTCAGCTGTCTCTCGTTCTATTACCTGAAAGACGGATCGAAACAGTCGTTCGTCGCCAAGCCCGGAGAAGTAGAGAAGGTGAAACAGCAGATGCTCGACCTCATCGAGGAGATCAAAACAAGCGATTTCAAGCCGCGCAAAGGCGGCGACTGTGCATACTGCCAGCACGGCCCGGTAGCCGACGAAGATTGAGCCAAAGCCCGAGGTACGGTACAATAAGGACATGACACTGAGAGCATATTTAATCCTGATGATAATCGCCACGCTCGCCTTCTGGCTGGCGTTCGGCATTATCGTCCTGAACGTAGAGCCGGCAGGCGCCGACTGGCTGAGCCTCGGAGTCTTCTATCTCTTGCTCATCTTCGCCCTGACAGGCACAGGCTCGATCATCGGTTTCGTCATCCGCTTCCTGGCCTTGCGCCGCGAACTCGTCGCCAAGTCCGTCCTCGTCGCCTTCCGCCAAGCACTGCTCGCCGCTCTCCTCGTCGCCGCCGTCCTCTTCCTCTTTTCACAGAAGCTGTTCAGCTGGCTCAATGTCGGGCTTTTGATCGTCGCCCTCTCAACCCTCGAATTCTTCCTGCTCAGTTCTGAGCACCAGAAACTTGCAGCAGAAGATACCCATACTAACGAATAACCTATGTCATTCCTTTCCCGCTGGTTCTCGAAACCGAAATCCACGGAAACAAAATTCCCGAATGTCGTGGTCGGCCGGATCATGTCTATCGAAAACCATCCGAATGCCGATCGCCTGCGCTGCGTCGAAGTCGATGTCGGCGAAACCCTCAAGATCGTCTGCGGCGCTCCGAATATCGAAGTCGGGCAGCTGGTTCCGGTCGCGATGGTCGGCGCTTCCCTTCCCTCAGGGATAGTGATCCAACAAGCGGCGCTCCGGGGCGTCGATTCGTTCGGCATGCTCTGCGCGGCTGACGAACTCGGCATAGGCACTGATCATTCCGGAATCATGGTATTATCAGGAGGTACCGTCGGCGAACCGATCGACAAATATATTAATTCCTAATTTCTATTTATAAATTTTTAGATATTGATTACTACGTAATAAATATTTAAAAAATAGAAATTAAAAAATAAAAATTAAACATATGAATCTCATCGCAAACAGCCAGGACATCCTGTACCTCGTGCTCGCCTTCTGCATCCTCTGGATAACCGTTTTCCTTGCCTGGCTCATGTATTACGGCATCCAAGCCGTCCGTCAGGTCTATCAGACCGTCTCGCAGATAAAAGCCAAGATCGATGCCGTCGATGAAGTCATCCGGCTCGTCAAAGAGAAGCTGACATCGAGCTCTTCCTACCTGACCTTGATCGTCGGCGGCGTCAAGAAAGTCGTCGAATTGCTCGGTGAACGCGAAGCGAAGAAGAAACGCTCGAGCCGTTAAGCACCTTGACCCGAGAGCCTGTCCGTGGTATTATCTGGAGGCTCAATTCCTACTCGTAACTTACGCGTATAAGCACGCAAATCAAGCGGATAGGCGTAGCAATCGCGCTTTCCGCGCTCAAATTGATCATTTACGCAAAGAGGTTCATAACCGCTTTTTTTGTTAAAGCGGTTTTTACCCCCGTGGGCTGGATCGGACGCCTACTGTTTGATGGCATCATTGTGCGTCTCTACCGTTTCTATGTCCGAACTACTCACGGCTCGACGCCCCCTTCGGCTAACGTACGCCGCCTGCCAGACCTGCTGACAAGCCGAGCCGCTATCCACGTCCTCGTCATCATCGGCGCTATCGTCGTAACTACGTATAACGTCTCCGCCCAGCATGCCGTCGTATCTTCCGATGAACTCGTCGGCAAGACGTTGCTTTCACAGCTCGTAACCGAAGGTTCGACCGATTTTGACCAGCTCATTGAAGACTACCCGAATCTCGATATCGCCCGCTGGCGCGAACCCCAGGATGATATGGCCCAAGGCGCTACTCAGCCGGTCAGCATCTACACCAATGAGAAACCGGCCGAGGCGTCAATCGCGGCTTCCGGCGCCGTTGAAGAGCCGGCCCGAACCGAGGCTGTTAACTACACGGTACAATCAGGAGACACGATTTCCGGAATCGCCCGCAAATTCGGCGTCAGCGTCAACACGATCCTGTGGGAAAACAGCTTGTCGGCCACGAGCTTGATCAAACCGGGCAACCAGCTCGTCATTCTGCCCTCCAGCGGCGTCAGCCATACTGTCAGCAAAGGCGAAACCCTCGGCCAGATCGCGAAGCTCTACGGCGTGACTGCCGATGAAATATTAAAAACCAATAGTCTCGCCAACGCCAATCAGCTCCGCATCGGCGCCAAGCTCATCATCCCGGGCGGAAGCAAGCTAGCCGCGGCCACCCCGTCATCCCCGACCGTACGGAAAACCGGAGCAGTCAGCGCAATCAAGAATTTCATAAAGACTCCGGCGGTAATACCGACCGGAGCGAAATGGGTCTGGCCGACCGTCGGACACCGCATCACGCAATATTATTCGTGGTCGCACACCGGTCTCGACATCGCCAACAAGACGGGAACCCCGATTTATGCCGCCGAAGCCGGAACCGTCGAATCTGTCGGCTATAACCGCGGCGGCTACGGCAACCAGATCATCATCAACCACGGAGGCGGCAAAAAGACCCGCTATGCCCACTTATCCGCCTTTGACGTCCGGACAGGAGCGAAAGTCACGAAAGGGCAGTATATAGGCGCCATGGGTTCGACCGGACGCTCGACCGGTCCTCACCTCCACTTCGAAGTCATGATCAACGGCCAGCGCTATAACCCGTTGAACTATGTTCGCTAGAAAATTATACTGTAATAAATTTCTAATTTCTATTTATTAATTTCTAAATAATCCTTAAATTAAAATTTTTAATTAGAACATTATTAAAAAATTAGAAATTAAGAATTAGAAACTTGCATTGTATGTCCATCATCATCGGTATCATCCTCATCGTCGGCGGCGTCCTGATAACGCTCAAGTCCGAAGCATTGCTATCCATGTTCGGTCGGATCGAATTCTTCGAAGACAAGCTCGCGACAGCGGGCGGTTCGCGCTTCGGCTACAAGCTGTTCGGTATCCTGATGTTCTTTTTCGGCGTGCTGACGCTGACCGGCCTGATCGGAGGCTTCCTGGAATTCGTCTTGTCGCCGCTCCTGAAATATAACCGGCCTGAGTAACCGCATCTCTTGCTAATTATTCCCGAATGCGATATTGTAATAATTCCTAAATAAGACATCCACGGGCCAGTAGCTCATCTGGTAGAGCGCCTGCTTTGCACGCAGGAGGTGGCGGGTTCGAGTCCTGTCTGGTCCACATACCGAAGCCTTCATGGGAAGGCTTTTTATATTGACAAAAGAGCCCTTTTACAGTAAGGTAGCCGTAATAAAAACCAAGAACTAAAACAAAAAGGAAGCACATGAAAAAGAAAATAGATAAGAATCACTTAGAAGAGCTGTACCTTCAGTACAATCTGCTTTCTCGGGCAGGAGAGATGATAATCAGACAGGGCGGAGAAGAAGCCAAGCTCTTTTATAGCCGTTCGGCTCACATCTCTTTACAGACGGAAGAAGTGTTCGGTCGCTCTGTTCCACGCCAGGTATTCTTGCCGTTACCTAAAGAAGAATGGCCGCGGAACTTCCAAAATCTTGCGGATAATTACAATTCCGCAATGACCTGGCCCGGCTATTCGTTATATTGCTACACAAATGACGTTATATTTCCTCCTAATATTCCCCATCTTCTTTTCCATTGCGGTTACGCTATATATAAGAATAAGCTCATAAAATGCTCGTTCTTCATAGCCATCCGCATGATTGAAGAGGTAATTGACGGCGAAACGATGGATATCCCCGAGTTCTTTGCCATAGATCCGTTAGCGGCACTGAACGGTATCGAACCTGAAGGTTATGTCGGGATACCTGTGAAAGAGGAGTATATCCAGCAATGGACATTATCAAGAGGAGCGACGGGCAATCCGCTAGATAACCAGATGGAGAAACTCAGGGCAGAAAAAAATGCCGAAAGACTGCATGATAGTTATATGGAGTGCTACTATGCACAAATGACCCATCAGCCTGATTGGTTCCCTCCTGAGCTTGTAAAGTTCGCCTTGAAAGAAGGATTAGAAATCCCTACGCAAAGCCGTACCGATACCGCCTATCTCATTAAGAGATATAGTAACGAGTCAGCCCAGCTTTCCGTTACTACCGGAACGTTATCAGGCACAACCGAACGGAATGATAGTGTTGAATCTGTACCGGTATCAGTGAAAAACAAGTCACAAAAGATATTCATCCTGCGCCATGCAGACTGCGCGGACAACGGAGTCGATCCTAAGCTTTCCGAAAGAGGCATCAAGCAGGCGAAGGAACTGGCACGAAATATCGGAAATAATCTGGGCAGCGTCTATACTGACATTACTATCTGGACATCGACGGCAAGAAGAGCCGATGAAACCGCGACTATCATCTGGTCTCATCTTCGTTGTTCTTTACCCGAGACGTACGAAAAACTATGGTCCGATAACAGACGCCCTTTCGATTTCGACTGGCTCAAAGAGAAAATCAATCAGTTTGAAGGAGAGTGCCTCATCATTATTTCTCACCTCGAATATGTTCAAGAGTTTCCAGGATTCCTACATTGGAAATTCAAGAGCAATAACGCTGATTATGCTGAAGGCGTCCTGATTGAAAATAAGGATACCTGCTCAAACTTTCGCTAAAGCTGAAGTGCAATCCGACCCTCGTCCCTAGTTGACTGAGGGTCGCTTTTTTATATAATTACCGTATAAGTATTAACCTTCTTATATGAAGAACATGTCTCCTCTATTCTGGACAGCCGCCGTGCTCGTCCTGGTCGGCGGCCTTAACTGGGGCCTGGTCGGCATCCTCGGCTTCAACGCCGTCGACTTCCTGCTCAAAGCCGGTTCGCCGGCCGCTCGCATCGTCTATGCGCTCGTCGGCCTCAGTTCCGTCTATCTGATCCTGTCCCCGGCAGTCAAACGCTCGTAACTAAAAACGCTCCGCAAACTGCGGAGCGTTTTTTTTTATTTCTTTGAATGCTTCTTGAGAGCGAGTCCGACCTGTTTGTCCAGAAACTGTCCGAAACTCCAGCCGGCGGCTTTCGCCGCTTTCGGGCAGAGGCTCGCCTCGGTCAGGCCAGGGATCGTATTGATCTCAAGGAAGTACAAGGTCTTGCCGTCTTCAGCCAAGATAAAGTCGCTGCGCGTCAAGCCGTCGCAGCCGATCAGGAAATGGACCTGCTTGCTGATATCGGCCATTTCGGAAGCCAGGCGCGCCGGAATCGGAGCCGGGCAGATTTCCTCGGTCGCTTTTGAAAAATACTTCGCTTTGTAATCGAAAAAGTCGCGCCCCTTAGGAACGATCTCGATCGGCGGCAAGGTGATAAGGTCGGTTTCGTGGCTGTTGCCCATGACGGCGCACGTCAGTTCGCGTCCCTTGATCCTGCGCTGGACGATGATGCTCGTATCTTCACGGAAGGCCGCTTTGATCGCGGAGGCCAGTTCTGCCTTATCCTTCACCATCCGGATACCGACGCTTGAACCCGCTTCATTCGGCTTTACGACGCACGGATACCCGATCTGCTTCTTGATAACCCGATCAAGCTCCGCCAGATCGAACTTCTCTTTCTTATAGAGCGGCAGGTAAGCCGGTACGCGGATACCGTAACGGGCGACGAACTCCATCGTCCTGATCTTATTCATTGCCAGGGCCGAAGCCAGGACGCCGGAACCGGTATACGGGATGCCGGCCAGCTCAAGGACGGCCTGGACCTTGCCGTCTTCGCCGTTCTTGCCATGCAAAGCGATGAAGGCGGCATCGAATTTCTTGCCGCTGCCATTGAACGGCACGAGCGACCGGTCGGTTTTTCCGCCGATCGTTTTCTTCGCTCCGGTTAAACGCCACGCGCCGTCGGAAGCGATTTCAGCGGTGCTGACCGCGAAGCGAGCCGGCGGCAAGGCGGCGGCAACCTGAGCGGCAGTCATGAGCGAAATGGCACGTTCACTAGACGTGCCGCCCCCGATGACGAGGACATTGATCTTCTTGTGTGGCATAATAATTCCCGTTTACTATATCATGAAAAACCGTATAAAAAAAGCACCTGTAAGGAGGTGCTTAACACATTTGTTTCTGATTATTGTTAATCTTCAGGGGGCTTGATGTACGAATAAATCGCCGGTTTCCCCTGTATGAGACCATCCATTTGATTCCCATAATTAAAATGCCAGAACTCATCAGGGTAGATGGAAAATCCTGCGGCAGTCATTGCGTCTAAAAGCAAAGAACGATAGAAGCAGACCATCTCATCATTATCAAAACGCTGGCGATCTTCCTTAAGGTGATAGAATGCCCCGACTGTCTCGTCCATATGGTCGAACGGCCGCCCCATATCTACCGGGCCGTCCTTGTCATAAATCCAAACGTCGACTGCTCCCGCTGTAGCATGCGGCGAGGGCATTGTAGGATCGTCTGAGGGCCATGCCACAAATTTTCTGTTTTCAGCGAAAAGATCGCGCTGTAACGACGTGCCCTGTCCTTCCTTTCGGAATAAATCCTCCAAGGAATAGAACGTATCATGAATGTTTTCCCACGCATCGCTTGTAAAGAACGCCCTTAGGTTATATGGGGCGAATTCCTTGCGGTCAATCGTAAACTGGTGCATGATTTTCCAGAAGAGCTTATTTTGCACTTCAAGCAAACGATAACCGTCTAACAATATCAGCTCTAACCGAGCTTTCGCATACAAATAATTCCGGGCCACCGCCAGCATAGTATTAACCGTTTTTCGTACATATATCCTTTTATCAGGCGCTATCTTCAATACGTTATGATAATAAGGATCGCAGAAAAGACTGGGTACTCGAACCAGCGGTTCATTATTCTCTTCTATCGGTACCTTCCGCCAATCTTGCTCATATGCCTTGTTCGTTGGTTCTATAAGCATTTTGATTCTGCTTGCACTGTCTCGGCTTATTCGAGCCTGAATGTCGCTTATTTTCTTATCCATGGAGATTCCTTTCCTGGAATATGGTTTAGTTTGAATGATTTTTTAATGTGTGAATCACACTTCATACTGAAGCAAAAATTTCAAGCTGTCAAGCAAATAAAAAGAAGCAGTTTCCCGCTTCTCAATGTCAATCGAATAATTAATATTTTTTATAATACTCCTCCTCCCCCGGCTCTGCTTGTCTGTCAATAAAGTAGAGCGGCGTTTCACAAAATTCCGAAAGAACAAATCGAGGACAATCTTCCTCGCTGAAAAAGTCAAAATGAATCTCCTCCTCCAGTTTCAGCCTTCTTCCTCCCGCGCATAACGGATACGCGCATATGAGGTAGAGGTTCAGCTGCAGCGGTGTCATCGTCCGCATTATATAGCTGCCGATGATCAATAAGCTTCTATGAACCCGTTGTGCCCAGCTGAACATTTTCTTTTCCCGACGGGCTTCCTCCAAGAACATTTCAACATTCGCATGCTGAATTGCGTCATATTCAGGAGTATCTCTTTTAATACTCAAACGATATGATTGCAGTAGCCAACGATCAATATCGTCTTGCAACGTCTGGAGATGAAGAGCCAGATGCCTGCTTACTGTGTCTTCTGGATGTTTTACATCCGATATTCCTTCTGTCATGTATCTGCCTCCCGCAGTTTTTTTATTAATATTGCTTTAATTTTTATACTATATAACATATTTTTTGTCAATCCCCAAACCAATTCTCTATGCTATAATTGCTCTATATGACTGCCTCAAAAAAGCTGCCGAAACTCCTTATTTTCGACGGGAATGCCCTTATCCATCGGAGCTTCCACGCCTTGCCGACAACCCTCAAAACGACCAAAGGAGAGGTAGTGAATGCCGTGTACGGATTCACCTCTTTTCTCATACGGGCGATCAAAGAGTTCAAGCCGGATATGGTCGTCCTCGCTCTCGATAAGAAAGGCGGTACCTTCCGCCATGACGCATACAAGGACTACAAAGCGACGCGCGTCAAAGCTCCGGACGAACTCTACGCCCAGATTCCCCGCGCTCGCGAAGTCGCCGAAGCCCTCGGCATCCCCGTCTTCCAGATCGCCGGCTGCGAAGCAGATGACGTAATCGGGACGGTGATGAAGAAAGTCGGCAATAAGGTCGATAAGATCATCGTTACCGGCGACATGGACACGCTCCAGCTGATCGACGACCATACGCGGGTATATACGATGAGCCGCGGGCTGACCGACAGCATCCTCTACGATCGTACTCTCGTCAAAGAGCGGTACGGCCTCGAGGTCGAACAGATCGTCGACTATAAAGCCTTGCGCGGCGACCCGAGCGATAACATTCCGGGCGTCAAAGGTATCGGCGAAAAGACGGCGGTCGAACTGCTGCAGGAATTCAAGACAGTCAAAAACCTCTATAAGAATCTGGAGTCTGAGTCGATCAAGCCGCGCATCCGCGAACTGCTCGAAACGTATAAAACCGATGCCTTGATGAGCTATGATCTGGCGACAATCAAATGCGATGTGGAATTCCCGTTCGATCCGGACCAGCTTCATTTCGGCGCCTTCGACCGGGATACAGCCGTGCAGCTTTTCCGCGACCTTGAATTCCGCTCCCTTATCCCTCGCCTCCTCCAGCTCGAAGTCGGTTCCAAAAAACTCTCGACCGAAGCCCGGCAGAAGCAGACCGATACTAAATTCAGCCGCAATGAATCGGCGAAGTACGCGGTCATTACCGATGATAAGGCCTTCACTGCCTTCCTGAAGAAGTTATCGCTCCAGAAACGGTTCGCGTTCGATACTGAAACGAGCGGACTCGATCCGTTCACGTCCGATCTCCTCGGCATCAGCGTGAGTTGGAAAGCCGGCGAGGCGTATTTCCTCTCCCTGCGCCAACCCTCGGCCAACGCCGGCAAGAAAGGCGACCTCTTTTCCTGGCAGGCGAAGACGGCCGCTTCCCATCCCTGGCTCGCGCAGCTGAAAAAGATATTCGAGAATCCGACCATCAGGAAGATCGGCCACAATGCCAAGTTCGACATCAAGATCCTCAAGCAATTCGGCATCGATGTCGCCGGCACGGATTTCGACACGATGATCGCCGCCTATGTCGTCAATCCGGGCAACCGCCAGTACAGCCTCGACGCGCTGGCGCTCAGCTACCTGAATTTCGAAAAGATCAGCTCCACCGACCTGCTCGGCCAAGGCAAGACGAAATACGAATATTCGACGGTTCCGGTCGACCGCCTCGGTTCGTACGCCTGCGAAGACGCCGATATCACCTTCCGCCTCTGGTCCCTCCTCGACAAGAAGCTCAAGGCGGAAAAGCTCTCGAAGCTCTTCTCGACGATCGAGATCCCCCTGACCGACTGCCTGATCGACATGGAACTCGCCGGCATCAGCCTCGATACGGCCTTTTTCTCAAAGCTCGACAAGGAGCTCGATACGGAAATCGCGAGAACCCAGAAAGCGATCTGGAAAGCGAGCGGCCGCGAATTCAATATCGCTTCCCCGAAACAGCTCCAGGACATCCTCTTCTCGACGCTCAAGATTTCTCCGGCGGGACTGTCGCGTACCAAGACCGGCATCTCGACCGGCGCCGATGAGCTGCTGAAACTCAAAGGCACGCACGCGGTCATCGACCTGATCCTCCAGTACCGCGAATTGACGAAGCTTTCGTCGACGTACGTCAAGACGCTTCCCCTGCTCGTCAATCCGGTAACCAAGCGCATCCATACGACATTCAACCAAACGATTGCCGCCACCGGGCGTCTCTCATCGGTCGACCCGAACCTGCAGAATATTCCGGTGCGCACCGAGCTCGGCCGCAAGATCCGCCGCGGGTTCATTCCCGCCGCGGGCTGCCAGCTCATCAGCCTGGATTATTCGCAGCTCGAACTCCGCATCGCCGCCCATATCTCCGGCGACAAGGAGATGATCAAGGCTTTCAAAAACAACGAGGACATCCATACGGCGACCGCCGCCCTGCTCAACCACGTTTCCCTCGATGATGTCACGCCTGATATGCGCCGCAAGGCGAAGACGGTCAACTTCGGCATCCTCTACGGCCAAGGTCCGCACGGGCTCGCGCAGACGGCCGACATCTCCTATGAAGAAGCGCGGAACTTCATCGACGAATATTTTGCCGCTTATACGAACATCAAGAAATACGTCGATACGACGATCGCGCAGGCAAAGGAAAAAGGCTATGTCGAAACGCTCTTCGGACGCAAGCGCTATATCGAAGAGATCAACGCCTCTAACGCGATGGTCCGCAAAGCGGCCGAACGCATGGCTGTCAACACGCCGATCCAGGGAACAGAGGCCGATATGATCAAAGTCGCCATGATCAAGATAAAGGACCTGATCGATACGAAGTACAACGGCAAGCTGACCCTCTTGCTCCAAGTCCATGACGAACTTGTCTTCGAAGCTGACGCCAAGACCGCTCAGGCGGCGATCCCTGAAATAAGAAAGATCATGGAAAACACCATCAAGCTTTCCGTGCCGATCATCGTCGATGCCAAGATCGGCGACAATTGGGAAATTATGAAACCACTCTCATGAAAAAGAATCTGTCTGTAATCAGCGGCCGCGTCATCTTTCTCGGACTCGGCTCGGAAAACCATTCGCTTCTCGCCTGGCTCCATCGCCACGGCTTCAGGGAGCCGATAACGGTCTATGACCCGTCACGGGCTTCCGCTCTCGGAACGCGTTATGAATCGCTCTTGCGGTTCAAAAATATCGAATGGCAGCTCGGCTCGAGATCGATGCCGGCGCTGTCCCGTTTCGACGCGATCGTCCGCTCGCCCGGCATCCTGATCACACCCTCCGAACGCCGGAACCTGGCAGACCGGATCACCTGTCCGATGCAGCTCTTCCTCGCGCTCTGTCCGAGCCGCCATACGATCGGCGTTACCGGAACCAAAGGCAAAGGCACGACATCGAGCCTGATCGCGGCGATCCTGAAACAGGCCGGGAAACGAGTCTGGCTCGGAGGCAATATCGGCTTGGCGCCATTTTCCTTCATGGATAAGATCAAGCCGTCGGACTGGATAGTCCTTGAACTCTCGAGCTTCCAGCTACAAGATATGGCCTCCAGCCCGCACATCGCCGTCTTCACGAATTTCTCTCCGGAACATCTCGCCTCCTCTGATCCGAACAATCCCAATTTCCATCCGAATCTTTCCGCGTACTGGCAAGCGAAAACCGCTATCATGCGCTTCCAGCAGCGCGGCGATATCGCGATCGCGAACGTTTCCCTCAAGCCCGCTCTCAAGAAAGCGAATTTGCGCTCACGGCTCGAATACTTCAGCGCTTCCCGTCTCGAAACGTCGCTCCCCGGCGCCCACAACAAAGAAAACATTGCCGCTGCTCACGCAGCAGCTCAGGTTGCCGGCGTCAGCTCCCGACATATCACAGCGGCAGTGAAACGGTTCAAAGGACTCGAATACCGCGTGCAAAAAATCGCCGTCCGCTCAGGAATCTCGTACTACAACGATAGTTTCGCTACGACTCCGATCGCCACGATGACCGCGCTTTCCTCCTTTGCTGACCCGATCATCTTGCTCGCCGGTGGCGCGGACAAAGGATCAAGTTTTGATCAGATGGCCCGGCTGATCGCGAAAAAGGCCAAAGCTGTCATCCTCTTCAAGGGTACGGCTTTAGCTAAACTGAAACGCTCGCTCAAGAAAGCGAAATACCGAGGGACTATCCATGAAGCCGCCAGCATGAAAGCCGCTCTCGCCTGTGCTCGCAGAGAAGCTAAGAAAGGCGATATCATCCTTCTCTCTCCGGGCTGCGCCAGTTTCGGCGTCTTTAAGAATTATAAGGACCGAGGAAAGCAATTTACCCAGTCTATCAGATAATAGCTATCCTTGACAAATCTAATAGAATCTGCTTAAATATAGATAATATAAAAACTTTAAAGGGAGGCGCAAATTGAAAAATAGAAAAAGGTTTATAGAAATAGCAAAGCTGATAATGCACTTTGCCTGGCTGCCGAATGCGCGCAGATTCATAGCGCTCGTTATAACAATGATGGAGGACGCCAAGAAAGCTCCTATAAAATCTGACATGATCGTCATGTGCGGGTTGAGCCGCATAGGCAAGACTACCTATGTAGAGAAATATTATAAGAACTACTATAGGATCGACAGTCTGCGGATCCATGAAACAATCAATACTTTATTTAAGTTTCTTCAGGATGATAGAACGGTGAACGGCCCGGCCTACATGCAACGCCAGCTCCTGACATATCTAATCAGAGAGTTGGTTATGAAGTACGCACTCCGGCACGGACGAGCGATCGTCTGCGATTCGGTAAACGGCACGAAAGAGCTCCGCCAAAAATTAATCGAGCTTGGCGAAAAGGCCGGATATATGATCGAGATCATTTATATCCGCCGCACTAACCGCAATCTCTTTCTTGATATCCTCAAACAGCAGGACCAAGAAAAGATCCTGCAAGGAAGAGAACCTGCCTGGCGTGAACTGTTTGATAAGCAAGAGCAGTCTTTCGAACCGCCGACGGAGGACGAAGGAGTAGTGATAACAAAAAATATCTCCTCGATCGAGGAGATATGACAGTCTCAAATTTGAACGGAGCCCACAAAGCTCCGTTCTTTTATTCAGCAGGCAACGCTGGCTCATCCTCGATGGCGCCGAGCGTTACCGGTGTCAGAGAAACGATTTCGAGATCCCGTCCGCAATTCGCGCACGTCACAAGATCATGCTCATAAGCCTCGTCATCGACAACGACATCGCTATGGCACAACGGGCAAGGTGAGGTAGTCATAGATTCTATCACCAGTATAGCAAACTACGTCGCAGCCAACAATAAACCCGCCAAAAAGGCGGGTTACGAGGCGTGCCCGGAGTAATGCCTGGGAGTCGGACCGAGGCCCGTCAAGGACGGTAATCAGGAGGGAGATTAGCCGTTCCACCTCCCGGGCATGGCCCCGGGCACGGATATGATTATATTGAAATTATCACGGCCAAAACGGTCCGTCAAGGCCGACTAGAGCTTACTGGCCAATATTAAGCTTGCGCCAACGCTTCAGAGCGCGTTCACGGGCAAGCTCGGTTTCGAGAGCAGCGGAGAGACGGGCGAATTCTACATCGTCGATATGCTCTGCCTGCTCCTTCAAGGATTCAGCGCGGGAACGCGCAAGGGCGATTCGCTCTTCGTCGAGTTCCGCCGCCCGCTCGGCCGTATCCGCTAACACGACGACTTTGCCGGACATGACTTCGATCAATCCGCCAGAGACCGCCATCAATTCATGCTGGCCGTCCTCAAGCACCGCCTCGATAACGCCCGGCTTGAGCAAGGCGACGAGCGGGACGTGCGACGGCAAAATCGTAATCTCGCCCATGACCGTCGGCGCCGAGACTTGGCGAACTGACGCTCTCAGGACGAGGCGTTCAGGCGAGACTATTTCGAAGGCGAAAGCCGCTGCGGACATATGGTCTTAGTTAGTATCGGAACCCACTTCTTCAATCGAACCCCTCATATAGAAATCATTCTCGCTCTTGTCATCGTGCTTGCCTTCGAGGATTTCCTTGAAGCCGCGGATCGTATCGACGAGCGAGACATACGAACCCGGACGGCCGGTGAACGTTTCGGCGACGAAGAACGGCTGCGAGAGGAAGCGCTGCACCTTGCGAGCGCGCATGACGGTGAGCTTGTCTTCGGCGGACAACTCTTCCATGCCGAGAATGGCGATGATGTCCTGCAAATCCTTATAGCGCTGGAGGATCTTCTGGACACCGCGGGCGACCTGGTAATGCTCCTCGCCGACGATCGACGGATCGAGGATGGTCGATGACGAGTCGAGCGGGTCAACGGCCGGATAGATGCCGAGTTCGGTCAGGGCGCGGGACAAGACGACCGTCGAATCGAGGTGAGCGAACGTCGTCGCCGGTGCCGGGTCGGTCAAGTCGTCGGCCGGAACATAGACGGCCTGGATCGAGGTGATCGAACCCTTCTTGGTCGAGGTGATGCGTTCCTGGAGCTGGCCCATTTCAGTCGCGAGCGTCGGCTGGTATCCGACGGCAGACGGCAGACGGCCGAGCAAAGCCGACACTTCGGCTCCGGCTTGGGTGAAGCGGAAGATATTGTCGATGAAGAACAGGACGTCCTGGTTCTGTTCGTCGCGGAAATATTCAGCCATGCAGAGGCCGGTCAAGGCGACGCGGGCGCGGGCTCCCGGCGGTTCGTTCATCTGGCCGAAGACCATCGCCAGCTTGTCGAGGACCTTGGCATCTTTCATTTCATGATAGAGGTCGTTTCCTTCACGGGTACGTTCGCCGACGCCGGCGAATACCGAAACGCCGCCGTGGGCTTTGGCGATATTGTTGATCAGTTCCTGGATGACGACCGTCTTGCCGACGCCGGCACCGCCGAACAAGCCGACTTTGCCGCCCTTGAGGATCGGACAGATCAAGTCGATGACCTTGATGCCGGTTTCGAGGATTTCCGTTTCAGTCGATTGGTCGGTCAGGACCGGAGCGAGGCGATGGATCGGATAATGCGTCTTTGAAGAGACTTTCTCTCCGCCGTCGACGGTTTCGCCGAGAACGTTGAAGATGCGGCCGAGCGTATCGTTCCCGACCGGGACCGTGATCGGAGCTTCCGTATCAGTGACGACATCGCCGCGCTTCAAACCGTCGGTCGATCCCATGGCGACGGCGCGTACGCTTGAACCGCCGAGATGCTGGGCGACTTCGAGCGTCAATACGCCTGCCGAAGTCTTCACCGTCAATGCCGAATGGATGTTCGGCAGCTTCTCCTGGAACTCGGCATCGACAACGACGCCGATAACCTGTTTGATACTACCCTGGTTGTGTTGTGACATAGATTTTGATTATTCAAGGGCCGCGACGCCGGCAGTAATTTCGGCAATTTCGGCTGTAATATGCGCCTGACGCGCTTTGTTGTAATAAAGTGTGAGCTCATCGACAAGGTCCGACGCGGCCTTCGTCGCCTGATGCATCGCCGCCATGCTGGCGCTATGTTCGGATGCGGCTGACTCGAGCACTGCCTGATACAGCTGGATCTCTACCAAACGCGGGACGACTTGGTCGAGGACGGTAGCACGGTCCGGTTCGAACGCGTATTCGAGGCGGAACGTACCGGCGCTCAGATGCTGGCGCGTCTTATCCTCGACGAATTGCCGGCTGACACCGACCTTATCATCATTGCCGAGCAAACCGAGGGAACCGTCGGAGTTCTCCGTCAGGAGCGGCAGCAATTGCTTGACGCGCGCGACTTGCTTAGCAGCGTTGATAAAATCAGTGTACGCGACGAAAATACGATCGTACGTTCCGGCCAAATAGCCTTCGATAGCCATCCTTACGACCGGCGCTATCGAAATGCTGTCAGTGATCACGTCATCCTTGACGAACGAGGCCGCCACCGAGAAGGACGCTGACATCGCTTCGCCCTTCCTGCCCAAGAGGATAAGGTCGGTCGTATCTTCAGATCCTTTGATGATACGGCGCGCCTCGGCCATCACCGACGTATTAAATCCGCCGCAGAGGCCCCGATTCGAAGTGATCAGGATCAGCGCCTGGCGCTTGATTTCAGGACGAGCTTGAAGCAGCGGATGAGCCAAGCCGCGATCGGATGAACGCGCCAGGTTCATAAGGGTTTCCCAGCTCAAGTTCGCGTACGTACGCGTCGCCAGCGCGGCTTCGACCGCCTTGCGCATCTTCGAAGCCGCCACCATCTCCATCGCCCGAGTGATCTTCTTCGTGCTGGCGATCGATTTGATGCGACGTTGGATGTCCTTTGTCTTTGCCATGTCCCGATTTACTGGATCAGATAATCTAGCGTCGCTTTATAATCCTCGATAGCCGTGCCTAAGCGATTGATGATATCATCGGACAGAGCTCCTTCCGTTACGATATCGGCAAGCAATTCAGGCATCGACGAATTCAAGAAGCCGCGGAAGCCATTTTCAAATTCGATGACCCGATCCACAGGAACGGCATCGAACTGGCCGGCAGTCAACGCCCAGAACACGGCCACCTGTTCAGCGACCGGAACCGGCGCGTACTGGCCTTGTTTGAACACTTCGAACAAGCGCTTGCCGCGTTCGAGCTTCGAACGCGTTTCCTCGTCGAGGTCTGAACCGAACTGGGCGAAAGCGGCGAGTTCGCGGTACTGGGCGGCTTCGAGACGAAGCTGCCCGGCGACTTTCTTCATCGCTTTGATCTGCGCTGCCGAACCGACGCGCGAAACCGAAAGACCGGCGTTGATTGCCGGGCGGTTGCCCTGATAGAAAAGGTCAGGCTCAAGGTAGATCTGGCCGTCAGTGATCGAAATGACGTTAGTCGGAATATAAGCTGAGTTATCACCGGCCTGGGTTTCAATGATCGGCAAAGCCGTGATCGAACCGCCGCCATGCTCCTTGTTCAGTTTGCAGGCGCGTTCAAGCAAGCGAGAGTGGAGATAGAACACGTCACCCGGATACGCTTCGCGTCCCGGCGGACGGCGGAGCAAGAGAGCGATTTCACGATATGCGACTGCGTGTTTCGAAAGGTCATCGTACACGATAAGGACGTCTTCGCCCTTATCAAGGAAATATTCTGCCATCGCACAGCCAGCATACGGAGCGAAATACAAAAGAGGTGCCGGAGCGGACGCGCCGGCTAAAACGACCGTCGTGTAGTCCATAGCGCCGGCTTCTTCAAGCTTTGAAATAATGGAAGCGATCTTCGATTCCTTCTGGCCGATAGCGACGTAGATGCACTTCATGTCCTGGCCTTTTTGGTTGATGATCGTATCGATGGCGATAGCGGTCTTTCCGAGCTGGCGATCGCCGATAATGAGTTCACGCTGCCCGCGTCCGATCGGGATCATCGCGTCGATAGCCTTGATACCGGTCTGAAGCGGCTGCGTAACCGACTGGCGGGTGATGACGCCCGGAGCGATCTTCTCCATCGGATAGAAGCCATCGTTGACAATCGCTCCTTTGCCGTCGAGCGGTTCGCCGAGCGGGTTGACGACGCGGCCGACGAGGGAAGCTCCTACCGGGACCTCGAGGATGCGGCCGGTCGAACGGACTTCGCTGCCTTCGCGGATGCCGTCGTACTCGCCGAGGATGACGGCGCCGACCGTATCTTCTTCCAAGTTCAAGGCGACGCCGGCTACTGTGCCGGTATCGGTCTTGAACTCAAGCATTTCCGACATGCGGGCGGTGGCAAGGCCGCTGATGACAGCGATGCCGTCACCGACGCGGATGACGCGGCCGACGGTCTTCTCATGCGCCGACGGCTGGAAGTCGCCGATGCGTTCTTTAATCTGTTCAATGATGAAATCTTTGGTCTTTGACATAGAGGCGATGCTCAGTGGTTAAGATGAAAACTATTTTTTAATTTCAACGGCCAGCTGTTCGACTGATGTGGCCAGGCTCAAATCGAGGACGATGTCTCCGTATCGGATGACGACGCCGCCGAAAAGACTCTGATCGACGTGCTTCTCCCAGGCAATCTCCTTAGCACCGGTACGGTGCTTGAGGACACGTTCCAATTTCGCTACCGTTGATTCATCGAGCCGATGAGCGCTCGTCAGCCGGGCCCGCAAGCGTCCGTTCTCTGCGTCATCAAGCCGCTCGATTTCTGCCGTAAGCTCATTCATCCGGTTCAGGAGACGCTTTTCGGAAAGCTGCTTAAGGATGCCCGAAACGAGAATTCCTACTTCCTGCTTCGTCTTTCCGGCAGCGGCTTCGAAGAGAGCGCGAGCGTATGGCTTGATGGAAAGTGCCATACTATTCAAGGTGCTTTACTGCTTTAGCGATGATCTTTTCGTCGCCGGCTTTATCCATCTTCTCAGACAGGATCTTTTCCCAGCTCAAGCGGATCAGGTCAGCGACTTCCGAACGGATAGCAGCCAGTGTTTCAGCCTTCTCGGACTGCATCGCCGCTTTCTCGCGGTTGATCAGGACGCCGATCTCTTCCTTTGCCTTTGCGACTAACTCATCCTTGCGGGCATCGGCTTTCCGATTCGCTTCGTCAAGAAGCGCCGCCGCTTCTGTTTTGGCATCGCGGATCAGCTTGGCGTGTTCAGCCTTGGCGGCTTCAAGGCGGCCGGCCATCTCTTCGGCATCAGACAACCCCTGTTTGATTTTCGCCGAACGGTCGCCCATGACGCGGAATAGCGGCCGAAAGACAAAAAAATACAGAATCAGGAATACGACGGCAAAGTTGATGATCTGCGCGATCAGCAGTTTGGCATCGAGATGAAAAGTTGAAATTAAAGCTTCCATTGTGATGTAATTTTCAATGTTCAAGCGCCAATTTTCAAATAAAGCAAATCCTAAAGAATTGAAAATTATTTGAAAATTTTAAACTGAAAATTGAAAATTTTGTATATTAGTTTTCTAATAGCTGTTCCGAAAATATCGGAACAGATAATCAACAAACTAAGACTAGCTGATGCTGAACGCGATAACGAGCGCGTAAATGGCGACCGCTTCCGCGAAAGCACAGGCGAGAAGCATCGGCACGAGGATCTTGCCGGCGGCTTCCGGATTGCGGCCGATCGATTCCATAGCCTTGGCGCCGATATAACCGATACCGAGAGCCGGACCGACCGAACCGATGCCGATGGCGAGAGCCTTGGCGAGCATGACGTTTTCCATAGCGTTATTAATTATTAATTACTAATTGCTAATTTTTAAACAATTTCAAATTAAAAATTATTTAAAAATTAGAAACTAGGAAATAGAAATTCCTAATGTTCCTCTGCGGTCGTGCTGATTGACACGTATATCAGCACCAATATAGCAAAGATCAGTGCTTGAATCAATCCGACGATGATTTCCAAGAACATGAACGGGATCGGGATCGCGAAGGCCAAGATAGCGGACATTGACGCGAGCAATACCTCACCGGCAAAAATGTTTCCGAAGAGACGGAAAGAAAGGCTCGCAACCTTGGCCGCTTCGCCGATAATCTCGACGATGCCGACGAATGCTTTGATCGGATTGACAAGAATGATAGTCGGCTCCTTCATGATCTTCTTCGGTATCTCAAGGAAGGCCTTGATGTTGATGAACTTATTGAGATAATTCCAACCGCCGACAGCGAAGACGCCCATGATATGGCTGGCAACGACGGCGATCGATGCGAGCGCCAAGGTCGTGTTGAGATCAGCCGTGCCGCCGCGCAGATACGGAACGAACGTTGCGTGTCCGCCTTCCATCATCATCGAACCGATCGAACCGACGCCCGGAATCAAGCCGAGCCAGTTATTGATGAGGATGAGGAAGAAGAACGCCATGACGAAGGGAGCGAACTTGATCGACTTCTCGCGCGAACCCGTCACTAAGTCGAAAATCTCAAGGAACTTTTCCATCGCCATCTCGATGATATTCTGCAACGTCCTCGGAACAGCGGCCAGGCGGCTGCGGAACGCGACACCGATAACGAGGATGACAAATAGCGCGATCCATGACGTCAACAAAGAATTAGTAACGGTCAATCCGCCGACAGAAAACAACGGCTCGGAGTACAGCGTATGGGCATGAGAGGATTCACCCTGGGATTCATGCGCTTGCTCGGCGGCATGCTCTTCGGTTACGGCATGATCGCCGGCTTCAGGGGCCGACGTCTCATTCTCATGGATTTCAGTAATCGCTTCACTCATGCTATTTCTTTGGCTGGTCAAGTTTCTTGAATTCGATCTTCGCCTGGCGGATCAAGCCGATCGTGGAGATGACGAAGGAAACGCCGACCGAGATTAACAGCCAGAGCGGCTTCGTGCCGTATCGGCCGTCAAGCCACCGGCCGACAAACGTTCCGGCCAGCAACGGCAGAAGCACCCAGCCCGACAAGCGGGCAAAGATGTCCAACGCATCCTGATACCAGACCTTCTTTCCCTCGGTATCAGCCGGAGAAGGAGTTTTCGGCTCTTCGTCTATCATATGAAAGAAAAATAAAAACAAGGCCGGATTGTCCTTGGTTTTCCACAGAAGTCCAATGGGCTCCCACTACGGATTTTATTCTTATTTCCGATAAAAGTCAATGAAAAGGAGCAAAAAAGGAATTTCTGTCAAAAAATTGACAATACATTTTATACGTGATGTAATATAGGCCATTAGATAACGTTTAGTTCTTAAAGGAAGGGCAGATTAAAAATGAAAAAAACCATATTGCTTCTCTTAGCAGTCGGGATCATAGCCGCTTTCATGAACCTGAAGAAAGAAAGCACCTCAGTCTCTGTTTCCTACATCGAGCTCACGGTTCAAAAAACAGGAGAAAAGATTTCTGTTTCCAATGAACGCTTGCTCAGCAATCTCGCAGCTTTCGGTGTTGGAGATACGGTAAACATCCTCCGAAACGTTTGCCCCACTGCGCAGACGGGATATATTGAGTGGGTCATTCCTGTTCAAACGGAACATACCGGCCTAGGCGAAAACACGCAGAGCGGCGTAACAGGAGAGTGCTATCCGGTACGGTTCAAAGCGATCGTGACTAAAAAAATGTAAAATGCATAGCAATGTCATACGCTCGAATGGCTATCAAGCAGGGTTGGAAAATCCTGTTTTTTATTCCCTAATCCCTTGCAAAAAATATCAAAATAACTTATAACTGACCCACAACCACATTCATAAACAAACAAACAAGGAAAAAGGTGCCATCATGAAGTTTCACGTGTATTGTCTCGCCCTGGTCTGCTGGGCATGGCTTTCAGTCAGTGCCGACGCTCAGATCCAACCGACCCTGTTTTCAATCGTTTCCGAAAGCCAGCCACTGCCCCTAGCGAATGGCCGCTGCGTCATAATCACGCCCGACGGCACGGTTTCGACGCTTACCCTGGACCCGATCCTGACGCTGACTGCCGAAGAAGGCTCGCGGGTCATTCCGATGCCTTCGAGCAGCCCGATCGGCAATATCGTCCTATGGAAGGGAACTGATATAGTCATCTTTCAGGAAGACGCCGAGCGTGAATTTTTCGTAGTCGTGCATCTGGCCGATCTTTCAATCGAACATTTTTCAATACAAAAGAAAAAAACGTGACGCAGTCACGCTCGGGCGAAAAATCGTTACGGCAGGCTCCTTCGGGAACCTGTCTTTTTTTATACTAATTTAAAAATCCGCCGGGCGGTCGCGGTCGTAACCTCTGCAACCCGTTCAAGACTGATTCCCCTGATATCGGCAATGCGCTGAGCGACGAACTTAACAAGGACGGGTTCGTTCCGCTTGCCTCGATGCGGCTCGGGAGTCATGAACGGCGAATCGGTTTCAATCATGATATTCTCGAGCGGGACCTTGCGGATCAATTCATCCCAGCGCTGGCTGAAGGTAATGAGGCCGGTAAAGGAAATGATCAGACCCAGATTGAAATACTCCCACGCAAGGTTCTCATCGCCGGAAAAACAATGGAGCACTCCCCACGGCCGATCCTTCGGAATGCGGTCCTTATGCTCTTTTCGAAACTGCTGCAAGAGAGGCAGCATATCGTCGTGAGCCTGGCGGCAATGGATGACCGCGGGCAGATCGAGCTGTCGGGCGAGCCCGAGCTGTTGGCGCAAGGCGGCCTGCTGTTCAAGCTTACGATTCGGAATATCATCTTCATCGCGCCACCCATAATCCAGGCCGATTTCTCCGATGGCGACAGTCTTATCGAACTTAGCAAGGACCTCATACATCCCCGCGTTGAAGGTTTCCCCGGGAAACTGCTTGACACGACCGTTCTCTTCCTCTGAATACGGCCGCAAATAATCAGGATACAATCCGACCGAAACATAGACCCCTCGTTCATACCGATTGGCAAGATCGAGAGCGCGCTTAGAGGACTTATAATCCGTGCCGATTATGACAAGAGATGTTCCGGCATCCAACGCACGCTTGATCACCTGATCGGCGTCGCCGGCAAAAGCGGACGAATTAACGTGGCAATGGGTATCGAAGAACATAGGGAACCTCATCAGACGAGGGATTTAATCTTCTTATAAATTTCCGGCAGCAGCGGGGCGAGGATCTTTGAGAAATTGATAAGGAAAGCGACGATGGCCGATGTATCAAGCCACTGCGCGAGTTCGCCTCCCGCCGGAACATAACGGGAAGCGACATACAAGATCAATCCGAGTGCCAGAGCGCCTTCGATAAATCCGAAAGCGGCGCCGAACAGCCGATTAAGCGTCTGCAAAAACGGTACTACTGCCGCAACTTTGAAAGCCTGCTCGAACATCGAAAACACCCAGCCGATGATATGGCTGATAATCGTAAAACAGATTATGAAGCTGACGACCTTGCCGATATTTGCCTGCCACGGCCACCACTGGTCGATCCAGCTGAAGACGTCAAGATAGAATCGGCTGGCGACATACGCGCCCGCAATGATCCCCGCGAGCGAACCGATCGCCCGGATCAACCCGAACGAAAAACCATAGAAGACGAAACCGGCGAGCAATAACAATAATCCTACATCGTATAACGGCATATATGTATGTTATAGATCCTCTTTCCGTTCACGGACGTACCGCGTCCACTGATCAGCGACTTCGACGATGATCTTGAACGGCGCTTCAATGATGAAGTCAAGGATGAAAGCGAAGATGTTGAGGCGGGAGAATTTTCCTGAGAGCCATTTTCCGGTCGCGATGATCGGCACCGAGAAGAAATCGACTGCAAAGCGCATCAGGCTGTCGCGAGGCGGCACCACGATCCATTGTTTGGCGATGCGGCGGATACGGACGATGAAGAAACTGACGAAGGCGAGGAAGAACAGGAAGATGATGATACTGACCCAGCTGAAATGGCTGACATCGAGCAGCCAGATCACGCCGCCGAATGAGATGCAGAAGGTTATGATATAAATGAAGCCGAAAATGACATTCATCACCGGATGGCGGCCGATCGGTTTGCGCAGCTTGATCGGGTCGGCCTTGCGCTTCTCCGTAAACAATATCTCTTCGATTCCGGAAACGATACGGTTCGTATTATCATCCGCCGGCAAGCGGGTTATCGCCACCGCCAAGAACAAGAGCATCGCCGGAAAACCGACGTTGACGGCCAATGATGCCGGATTGATATTCTCCCCTAAGAATTTCGTAGCCGGCACCTCGAGCGCAATAGCAAAAACAGACTTGGTCAATAAAATATAGATGATGCTCCGCCAGGCCGCTCGCCACAGCTTCCCTTTCGCCTGTCCATACCGCTTGCTGCAAACACGCTTGATCCGACGTGGAAATGATTTCGGATCTTCCGTAAGACTGTCATAGACTTCAACCGGATTCTCACGGATGACGTCTTCGAGAATCTTAAAATATACCGTATATGCCGCGACGACACGCTTGAGCTGTCCGGCGATAGGATGGACGAGCTGGGCATCGATGACGCGCTTCAAGATCGGCAAGCCATGGGCGACTTTACGAAGCGAAGCCGCCGTCGGCTTCGACCAATCGGCGTTAAAATAACGGACGAGTATCAGCGACAGCATCTCATCATCGAACTGGAGGAAGTGGCGGTAGATAGCGATATATATCTGGATCGGCAAATCACGCTCATACGGCAGCGAAGCCGGGAGCTCGATGCGCTTCTCAAGCAAGCCGTACATCACGTTCACGGTGGTCTTCGCCACCTGGTTGCGGCCGATATGCTCTTCGATCTCTGAAGCCGCCAATCCGAAAAGCCAATTGTTAAGCTCTGAGCGGCTTTCAAACCCGTTCTCTTTCGCCGCCGAAAAGAAATTGAAACGGCTCGATGTCTGAGTAATGACGATCGCTCGCAGTGTCGTGTACTTGCCAATGATCTCAGCAACTTCATCCACCTTGATTTCAGGCAACGAGTTATTCGGCAAATACCCTCCACGGATCAGCTCAATAAGCAGATGCCGGGCGATTGAAACGCTATCATCGGCGCGAACAAGCCGGACCGAACCTTCAATCACGAGCTGACGTTTCAGGATACGGAAGATCGCGTCCTTGCGGACAAGATGCTCCTCGGTATAATTTACTGCGTTCCGGATCTTCTCATAATAAAACGACATCTTCGAGATGACATCTGAGACCTGAAGGCGCGGAATATCCTCGCCGGCACTGTCGTGGCGGTTCTGGTCCCAGTAAATGGACTGGAAGATCTTTTTGGCGCCCGCAGTTACGGTCAGCGGGCCGCTTTCTTCATGTTTAGCGGATATGGAAGACATAGATACTGTAACTGTATCCTTTCTGGGGTCAACTTTCAACTTGCCAACCCGTTTTCGAGCGAATGATACGTCCCGGAACGGAAAAGCCGGCCGCCTTGCGATGGCCCCCGCCTCCAAGCCGTCGAGCCAGCGCGCCGACATCGACATCCTCTCGTCCCGTGCGCAGATTGCCACGGATCGTCCCGTCACCGGCATCGTAGAGAACCATGACGGCAGCAACATCGGCTAAACCCGACATAAACTCGGGCAAACCGGACATCGCTTCATGGTCGCTGCCGGCCGAAGCGAAATCCTCCGCCGTCAGGACGCTATACGCGAGATTGTACGTTTCGTTGCGCTCGAGCCGCGATAAGGCGAGCCCCCAAAGCTTCAGGTCAGGAAGCTGCTTAGTCCGCCAGGTCTGATTGACGATCTTAAATAGGTTCGCGCCTGACATCAGCATATCGGAAGCGGCGGCAATCGTCTTTTCGGAAGTAACCGAGAACATGAAATTCGCCGTATCGGTTGAGATGCCGGTTAGCAGGCAACGGGACATTTCCGGGGTCAGCTCCAGCTTGGCTTCACGAGCCAATTCATACAATATTTCCGTCGTCGAAGCAGCCTCGACAAGCCGGATCGCGAGATCGCTGACCGTCTCGACCGGCGGATGATGGTCGATCTCTAAAAAGAATTGGTCTTCGCGACGAGCGGCGATTTCAGGCGCTAGATTAGTCCGGGAGACGGCGCCGCAATCAAGGCTGATGATCAGATCGAAGGTACCGAGATCGAATGACTCCTTATCGGTAGTTATTGAAAAATAATTCGGCAAGAAAGAAAGCGTCGACGGCAACGGACCGGCAGTGTATGCCGTATGGCGGATGCCGAGGGCGGACAGCCATTCGACCATGAAACAAATCGACCCGAGAGCGTCGCCGTCGGGGTTGATATGGGTTATGAGCAGGATATTTTCAGCCGCGCGTATCCGAGCGGCGGCTGCCGCGAGATCAGTCATGGAGATGCTTGAATACTTCATCGATTTCAGCCGCCTTGCTTTCAGTCGCGTCATTGAGCCAGTTGAATTTCGGAATGCGGCGGATCTTGACCCGCTTCTGGAGCTGCTTGGTGATCTGGCCTGATTGGCGGCGGAGCTTGCCGAGGACTGTGCCGGCAAACTTTTCCGGAAGAATCGACACGTAGACATTCGCCCAGCGCAAATCAGCCGTGCAGCGCACGCCGGTAATCGTCACCAGACCGCCGCGGACGGCTATGTACTGCGGCAATAAAAGAGCCAACTCCTGGCTCAGCAAGGCGTTGACCTGATCGAGGCGTGCCATAGGCGTAGCTTAGCTGACTTTCTTATACGTCTTCTTCTCTTCGAAACACTGGAGGATATCGCCGACTTCGATGACGGATTTGCCTTCGAAGCGCAGGCCGCATTCCTGATCCTGTTCGACTTCGGTAACATCGATCTTGCCGCTTTGCAAGCTCGTCATCTGGCCGATGCCGATTACTTCCTTCTCCCGGACGACTTCAAGCGCCGTATTCGGTTTCAAGACGCCGTCGAGGACTTTGCCGCCGACGATCTGCAGCTTCGGTTCGGTACGGAAAATCGCGAGCACCTTGAGGCGGCCGAGGTCGACCCGTTCTATTTCCGGTTTCACCAATTCCTGGATCTCCGTCTTGATATCGCTGATCAGATCGTAAATGATGCTGTAAAGCTTGACGCTGATATGCTTATCTCGAGCGATTTCCTCAGCGCGCGGGGATTGTTTGACATTGAAGCCGAGAATGCGGGCATGGTTGGCTTCCGCACGGCTGATGTCGCCTTCGGTGATATTGCCGAGGCCCTTGGAAATGATATTGAGGCGGACGCCTTGGCTGTCGATCTTCGACAGCGAATTCTCGATCGCTTCGCCGGAACCGAGCATGTCGCTCTTGATTACAAGGTTGATCGATTCGCCTGTAACCGCTTCTTCTTCCGAATCAGACTGGACGACCGAGGCGGACGGCATCGCCGAAATGCGCTTGAATTTCCCTTTCTCGCCTTCGCCGACTTCGAGGATGTCGCCGACTTCCGGTACGAATTTCAAACCGATGAGCTTTGCCGGAGTGCCCGGTACCGCCGAGTCTGTCGGGCGGCCGGTGTGATCCTTGAGTGATCGGACCTTACCGGCGGAATAACCGTTAAAAACGATCTGGTCGCCGAGACGCAAGGTGCCATTCTGGACCAGGACCGTCGCGGTCGGGCCTTCGCCTTTGTCGAGGCGGGATTCGATAACCGTCCCGAGAGCCGAGGCTTTTGGATCGGCGCGCAAGGTATCGGCCTGGACGTCGGAAAGGAGCAGTACCATATCGAGCAGCTCGCTGACGCCCGTGCCTTCCTTGGCCGAGAGCGGGACGCAGACGGTCTTTCCGCCCCAGTCTTCAGCCAGGATATTGAGCTGGGAAGAAAGTTCCTGTTTGACCTTTTCGATATTCGAGTCAGGCTTGTCGATCTTGTTGATTGCGACGATGAACGGCAGCTTGGCTGCTTCGATGATGCGGTAGGCTTCGACCGTCTGCGGTTTGACGCCGTCGTCCGCGGCGACGACGAGCACAGCGATATCGGCGACCTTGGCGCCGCGGTTGCGCATAGCGGTAAAGGCTTCATGGCCCGGAGTATCGATAAAGGTGATCGGCTTGTCGTTATGGACGATCTGATAGGCGCCGATGTGCTGCGTGATGCCGCCGGCTTCGGACGCCGTGACATTAGAGTTGCGGATCGTGTCGAGCAATTTCGTCTTGCCGTGGTCGACGTGGCCCATGATGACGACGACCGGAGCGCGGGTATGGCTCGCTTCGCTGGCGGCGAGAGAAGCCTTGATCTTGTCCTGGGCGGATTCGTCAGCGGCGACAGCGGCTTCATCACCGGCCTGGCTCACTTCGATGCCGAGGTCGGAGGCGATGATGGCGGCCGTTTCATAATCGATCTTTTCGTTAAGGGAGGTGAAGATGTTGTTCTTCATAAGCTCGCCGAGGATCTTGTTGATCGGCAGCTTGAGCATCGCCGCGAAATCCTTGACCGTGATATGGGACGGCAGGCTGACTTTGGTCACGCTCGTCTTGATCGCTTCTTCCTTGGCGGCCGATGACTGGCGGGAAGCGAGGCGGCGCGACAAGACCGACCAGTTGCGGATGATCTTGTTGGCGGTATGGTTGTCGATCTTGATGGCTTTTTGCCCGATATCAAAACCGAGCCGCGGCAAATTGTCGCGCAGCTCCTGGGGCGTAATCTTCAAAACTCGGGCGAGCTCGGTAATATTCATAAAAGTTATTTAAAATTACAATAAATTGAAAGAAATGTCAATAAAGATTGAAATAAAAAAATTCCCCCAGCTCTTAAAGAAGCCGGAGGAAAAGATATTGATGTACTACGAGATGTTACTTCGCGTTACCACACGGCAGCGCATAAATGCTTCATGGACAGGCCCCCCAGGAGCAAGCGTCCGGCAAGCAACGCTTTTCCCTCCACCGTTAGCAGCTATGGCATATACGGTAAAGCCATTTCTCATATCCTCAGAAAGAAAGTACGTAGCCCCGTCTCCTATCTTGAGCCATGATCCGTATTTTTCAATAAATCGAGTAATCTGAGCCGGAGTCAGACAGAGGCTGTCAAAATTCTTTGAAAGAGAAGAAAATATTTCAAAAGTTTTCGCATCTTTATCATGCATCTCGTGCACCTGCACGAAAGTTCTCTTAGTTTTTTTTCTAAGCGGAGGAATATTCTCAGCAGACAAAGCCGCCAAGAGCGATTTATCTATATTCTGCGTAGTCGCTCCGCAACTACCGATCGTAAGGTACTCACCCGCTGAGATGAGGCGTAATATATTATTATGTGCATGAGGCTCGAATTTTCCCTCAACCAATAACTGGAGGGAGTTAATAAGAGACTCTGGCGGCAATGGGCACTTTCCTTTTAGGCCATGGCCGACTTTCTCTTTAAGGAGTCGAACTAGCTTATCAATAATAATATACTGTTGGTTTGATACATGAAAATCCGTTCCCATGATTTAATCCTTTCATTGTAAATGTACCTTGCGTACATTATCCGGAAAACCGGGTTAGTTTCTATAGAAAATTTCTATAGTTCCCTTATCCCACCACACCATACTTGATGTGTCAATAGATAATCAGCATCGCGTCCCCGTAACTATAAAACCGATAATTTCTCCGTACCGCTTCATGGTAGGCGGCCATGATCGTCTCCTGTCCGGCAAGCGCCGAAACAAGCAAGAGGAGAGTGGATTTCGGCAGATGGAAATTCGTGATCAACGAATCGATAACGTTGAACTTGAACGGCGGATAAATATAGATATCGGTCCAGCCGCTCCAGGCCGTGCCCTGGCCGTTCTTCCAGGCGCTTTCCAACGCGCGCACCGATGTCGTGCCGACGGCAACGACTTTTTTCCGTTTCTTCTTCGCCTCCTTTATGGCATCGAGCGTTTTCTGGCTGACGCTCACCCACTCCGGGTGTATATGATGCTCTTTCACATTCTCGGTCTTGATCGGTCGGAACGTGCCGAGCCCGACATGGAGCGTAACATGTGCGATCTTGATTCCCTTCTTCTTTAACTTCGTAAGCAGACGAGGCGTGAAGTGCAGTCCGGCCGTCGGCGCGGCGACCGAGCCATGGTCGCGGTTATCCGCATACACAGTCTGGTACCGTTCAGCGTCGAGCTTCTTGCCTGATGATTCGATGTACGGCGGCAGAGGGATCTGGCCGAAACGGTTGAGACGGGAAAAGAACAGCGGGCCCGAGCAATTGAATTCGATCTCCGCTTGCCCGTCGCCGATTTTCTTGACGATCCCGCTGAATGACGGACTGAAAATAACCGCTTCGCCTCTGCTCGGCAGGCTTTTGCCGATCACTTCCCAGAGCCTGCCGCCGAGCGAACGCGAGAGCAGGATTTCCACTTTGCCGCCCGTGACCTTCTTGCCGATGAGACGGGCCGGAATGACTTTCGAATTATTCAGGACCAGCACATCTCCGGATTCGAGATAATCGATGATGTCGCTGAAGATTGCATGTTCGAAGCGGAGGGAGTTTTTGCGGACTACTAAAAGCCGCGCTTTGTCGCGCGGTTTGGCCGGCGCCTGGGCGATCAGGCTTTCCGGAAGGCTGTAATCAAAATCTGATAGCTTCATGATGAATGCTCGCTCTTTTCAGCCGCCTGGGTCGACAACCTGGTCAACAGGTCTCGGATGTCTTCCGGGTGCGGCACTTCCTCGAAGAACAGCTTGTTCTCTTGGCCTGCCGACTGGACCGTCACGTTGCCGTATTTGAGCAGCGTCCCGAAAAAGCCGTGCATCTCGCTCGAAACATCCTGGATGCGGGCGATGCGCTGTTCGGAAATGCGACGCGAGAAGAAGCCGCTCTGGCGGACGTCGATGATGCGCTGGTCGGTCACGATCCAGACGTCGAGGATGAAATCGATGATCGAGAAGAAGAACAGGAGCCAGATGAACAGCAGGTATCCGCTGACCGACAAGGCGATCAACGGCCAGCCGATAGACGTCGACATGACCTGCGGGAAGAGGTTCGATACCATCGCGACCAACGCGACCGGCAGCGCCAGCAGGATAACGAAGAGGACGATGCGCTTGAGCACGATGAACAAGTCGCGATGGACGACTCGGATGACGGTTTCGCCCGGCAACGCGTCGGGCAATCGGTAGTGAAGCAGCATAGATTAGAAGCCGATATCGAATGAAGCCGGCGCCGATGAACCCTGGAATACCGAAGCGCGCATCTGCCAGTCGATCGGCCAGAGGTATTCATATGAGAGCGACAGCAAGCCGACCGCTCCGGCGATATAGAATGCGATCAGGATGAAACCGACGATCTGGCGTCCGAAGCGCAGGAGATGGTAGAAGCCGATCAGGCTCAGGAAGGTCCAGAGGACCAGGAAGAGGCCGTACGGAATCGCGAGGATATAAAGCGGGAAAGACATACCCTCAGTATAAAAGACAAAATTACTAAAGACAAATTGCAAAACAAGCGTTACATGACTGGAGGCAGAATATTAAACGTTCCTTATGTTAAATTTGTTGCTTTATTTTAAAAATTGTCTTTAATTTTTTGTCTTTCCCAAGTGTTCATAGGCTCGCGGGGTCGCCTGGCGGCCGCGCTGGGTCCGGTCGAGGAAACCGAGCTGCAAGAGATACGGCTCATACACCTCTTCGATCGTATCGAGGTCCTCGCCGGTAGCGGCCGCGATCGTCGAAATGCCGACCGGTCCGCCGTCGAACTTGTCGATGATCGTTTCGAGGATCTTGCGGTCGACCCGATCGAGGCCGAGCGCATCGATCTCGAGCAGTTCCATCGCCTGGTTGCAAAGAGCGGCATCGATCCTGCCGTCGGCTTTGACGTCGCAGTAATCACGGACGCGGCGCAGCAAACGGTTGGCCAGTCGGGGCGTACGGCGTGCCCGCGAAGCGATAGCGCCCGCCGAAGAGCCGTCGACATCGATATTGAGGATGCGGGCGCTTCGGGAAATGATGCGTTCCAGATCTTTTAATTCGTAAAAATCAAGATGGTACATCATACCGAACCGGTCGCGCAGCGGCGACGAAAGCAGGCTGGCCTTAGTCGTCGCGCCGATGATGGTGAAATGCGGCAGGTCGAGGCGGAGCATCTTCGCCGACGGTCCCTTGCCGATGACGATATCGAGTCCGTAATCTTCCATCGCCGGATACAGAATCTCTTCGACCGTCCGCGGCAGACGGTGAATCTCGTCGATGAAAAGGATGTCGCCCGGATTGAGGTTCGTCAGGATAGCGGCCAAATCCCCGGCTTTTTCAAGCGCCGGACCGGAGGTGACGCGGACGTTGGTGCCGAGTTCGCGGCCGATGATATGGGCAAGCGTCGTCTTGCCGAGGCCAGGCGCGCCGTACAAGAGTATATGGTCGATTGGTTCCTTGCGGGCCCGCGCCGCTTCGATCAGGATCGAAAGGTTTTCCTTGACCCGGTCCTGGCCGACGTATTCGCCGAGCGTCCGGGGACGCAAACCGGCTTCCGCGGCTTCTTCGTCGCGGTCAATAGGAGTCAGGCGTGAATCGGTCGATTCCGACATATCAGCGTATATAGAAGATTAGGTACATCAACAATAGCACGAGGTAGTTACAAAGCAAAAACCACTTGTTCGACCAGAGAATCCCCGAAAAATGGAAATCGGATACGGGCCAGAAGATCCGGGTCGGAAAAACATCCTTCGTATGGGTGAAAATATCGAGCAAAATATGGAATCCCCAGCCGCAATAGGCTATTGCCAGCCATTTGAACCCGCAGAACCAGAGAATAAGGAAGACGGCGGTCCAGATGACAAGGCTGTGGGTGATGCGATAGATGATAAAGATGAAGGGACGATACAGGGACTGCGACGGCTTCTTGAAAGCGATCATCGACTTGACGACCGGCGGCGTCAGCGCCCAGAGGAAGGCAAGCGGATCCGGCAAGACTCCGAAGGCGACCGCCAGCAGACGCTGCGACGGAGGCGCTTCCTTAAAGACGAGGTTCGTCCAGAGGATGTGCGAAAGGAAATCCATGGCTTAGCTTCTTGTCGGGAATTTGCCTTTCAAAGCGTCGCGGACGATCTGCTTCGTATCATCGGAGAAATCCGCATTGAGCATCCATTGCAGGAATGTCGGTTCGTTCTCATAGACTTTGGCGAGCGGCTGATGCTTGAACTTCGAGAAAGAGAAGCAGGCCTGTCCGTCTTTCCAATAGAACTTCCCGTCGACGTCGACATAATCGACCGCCGAATCGGCATGGATCTGGGCGATCTTCTCGGCGCCGTAGCGTTCGACCTGGGCCGACAGCACTTCCGCGGCCGCCGTCGCGTCAGCTAAGGCTCCGTGGGCGTCATGCAACTCGGCATTGCAGTAATATTTGTAGGCGCTCGACAGCGTCCGCGGCTCCATCGCATGGTAAACGATCTTCGAATCGATGACATCGATCGCCTTATAGTCGAAACCGAAACCGGCGCGGCCGAATTCCTGACGCAAAAGCGGCAAATCATAGTGTATGACATTGAAACCGCTGTACATCGCTCCGGAAAAGACCGCGAGCAGCTCCTCTGCCTTGTCGGAAAACTTCGGGCAGTCGGCGACATCCTCATCGGTAATGCCATGGACGTCGCTGGCCGACTTCGGGATCGGCTTGCCGGGATTGAAGCGCAGGCAGGCGCTTTCAGGCTCGCGTCCGTCCGCAAAGTATTTTATGTAGGCGAGCTCGACGATCCGGTCGCCCGTGATCGAGAGTCCGGTCGTTTCGGTATCGAAGCAGACAAGGGGCCGGTCAAGGCCGAGACGGGAGACTAATGTTGTGTCCATAGGAGGGTCGTTAGGGGATGATGGATTCAGTATAGCATCAAGTCGCAGAGCCGACGAAACCGGTCCGCAGAACCTCTGCATAAGCCTCTTTTCGGCCGAAATCCGGCCATACCGCCCGGCTTGCCAAAGCCGGAAAAGCGTGATAGCATAGCCAATATCTACCTTATTATTATATATTCTATAGTCCGCACTGACATCGGTAGATTCGAAAAGTTTATGTCTAAGGTAAGCCAAAAAATTCCGACTCTTCATACTGCCTGCATCGCAGTCCAGTTAGGCATGCCTTGCCTGAACCTCACCTTCTAGGCCGTTTCGGCCTTTGTCTCGTGCGGCGATAGGACCCTATTCCTATGCCGTATATCATCTACGTGCTCATCGCCGTCGTGGCTTTCCTCGGCGGTTATTGGCTGCGCAAACAGCGCGCATTAGCGGAAGCTAACAGCGCCGAATTGCGGGCCGAAAAGATCCTGACCGAAACCAAGACCAAGGAGAAGCAGCTCATCCTCGAAGCCCAGGATAAGGCGCTCAAGATCATCGAAGACGCTAAGCGTGAGAGCTCCAGCCGCGCCCGTGAAACCGACCAGATCCAGCGCCGCCTCGAAGAACGCGAAAGCACGTTCTCTCAGAAACTGCTTGAACTCCAGGATAAGCAGCAAGGCCTTTATGACAAGATCGCCAAGATCGAAGAGACCAAGGAGCGCATCAACCAGATCAAAGAAGAGCACATCGTCGCCTTGGAAAAAATTTCCCACATGACTCGCGAGGAAGCTGAGGCCAAGCTTCTGGAACGCATCGAAGCAACCAGCCAGGAAGCCCTCGCCTCTCGCCTCAAGAAACTGGAAAACGAAACCTCGGATGTCCTGGATGAAAAAGCGCGCGAACTTGTCGGTGCCGCCATGCAGCGCCTTTCCTCAAATTTCACAACCGAACTGACGACGACCACCCTCGACTTGCCGAACGATGACCTCAAGGGACGCATCATCGGGCGCGAAGGCCGCAACATCAAATCGATCGAGCAGCTCACCGGCGTCGAAATCATCGTCGATGATACTCCCGGCGCGATTACGATCGCCGGCTTCTCGGCTATCCGCCGCCATATCGCCAAGCGCGCGCTCGAACATCTCATCAAGGACGGCCGCATCCATCCCTCGAAGATCGAAGACGCCGTCGAACAGGCGAAGCGAGAACTGGCTGTCGATATCAAGAAGGCCGGCGAAGAAGCGCTCTATGAACTCGGCATCACCGGTTTCGATCCGAAACTGGTCCAGATCATCGGCCGCTTGAAATACCGCACGAGCTACGGCCAGAACGCCCTCAAGCACGCGGTCGAGGTCTCGCATCTTTCCGGCCTCCTAGCGGAATCCCTCGGAGCCGACGTCAGCATCGCTAAGAAAGGCGGCCTGCTCCATGACATCGGCAAAGCTATCGACCATGAAGTCAAAGGCTCGCACCCGGAAATCGGCGGCCAGATCGCGCGCAAGTTCGGCATGAGCGAAGAAGTCATCGCGCCGATCGAGAACCACCACGAAGACCACCCGAAGGATCTCATCACGATCATCGTCAAAGTCGCCGACGCTATCTCATCTTCCCGTCCGGGTGCCCGCCATGACAGCTTCGAACAGTACGTCCAGCGCCTCGAAGAGCTTGAAAAGCTCGCCCAATCATTTGCCGGCGTCGAAAAAGTGTACGCCATCCAAGCCGGCCGTGAAATCCGCGTCTTCGTGAAATCGAACGAAATAAGCGATATTCGCGCTCATGAAATGGCCAAAGAGATCGCCCAAAAGATCGAACAGGAGCTCAAATATCCGGGCGAGATCAAGGTCAACCTCCTGCGCGAAACCCGCGTCATTGAATACGCACGCTAAATAGCCGTGGCTTCGAACCCCCTCACAATCATCTTTATCGGCGATGTCGTCGGCAAGCTCGGCCGTCGGGCGCTCGCTGAGCTCTTGCCCGGGCTGAAGAAAGAATTTTCCGCCGACCTGGCGATCGTCAATGGAGAAAACGCCGCCCACGGCAAAGGCATTACGCCCATAACCGCCGGCGAAATACTCGCTGCAGGAGCGGACTGGATAACGACCGGAGACCACTGCTTTGACCAGCCCTCATCAGTCGAAGAATGCTTCAACTCCGATCTGCCGATCCTGCGGCCGGCTAATTATGCTGCCGGTGTTCCGGGACGAGGCATTGCTGAGATACAGACGGCCAAAGGCACCATCCTGCTCGTCAATCTGATCGGCCGTTCATTCATGCCCCGGCCGTACGACTGCCCGTTCCGGGAGATCGACCGGATTCTCGAGGCCTTTACAGATAAAAATATTTCTGCTATAATAATCGATATTCATGCTGAGACAACGGCGGAAAAGATTGCCCTTCAACGCTATCTGGACGGAAGAGTGACCGCTGTTCTCGGAACCCATACTCATGTTCAGACAGCCGATGCCCGCATTTCCGAAGCCGGCACGGGCTGCCTGACCGACACCGGCATGACCGGCGCCGCAGACGGCGTTATCGGAGTCGAGCCGGAAGAGATCATCACCATGTTCTTAACCCAGATAAAGCGGCAGCATCGGCTCGCCGACTCAGGTCGAGCGATGCTGAACGGAGTCTGCCTTCGAATCGATCCGGAAACCCGGACTTGCCTTGCGATAGAACCGTTCATTCGGACCGCTGTCATCGATGCTGAACGTTAGATTACTGGATAGCGGGATGGTCATCGACCATCAAGCCATTTAGCAATGTAACCATTGTTAGCCATGCGTTTTTTCAACCGTCGATCCGACAAGCCCGCACATGCGAACCTCGACCAGCAGCTGGTATTCCATCTGTCGAAGTCGCGCATCCCGAGCCCGAAACAGCTCAAGTACGCTCCCCGCTTCTTATCGCGGACCGAGCGCATCGTCTTATCCGTCTCGGCGGCGCTGATGATTGCCGGGTTGGCGTATGTCGGAACGATCCTCTATCGAAATCATATCGAATTAGTACCGAAAGCCGGCGGTACATACACGGAAGGCCTTGTCGGCAATCCTCAGTACATCAACCCGCTGTACGCGTCGCTTAACGGCGCGGATGCGGATTTGGAACGGCTGCTCTTTTCACGTCTTTTCACGACCGACGCTCTCGGCGCCGCCGTTCCGGATCTCGCTGATTCGGTCATCATCAGTGATGGCGAGAAAACGTATACGATCAAGCTTAAGACGGCAGTCTGGACTACAGGCGAACCGGTTACCGCCGATGATGTCGTCTTTACGTTCGGGCTCATCCAGAACCCTGATTTCAAATCTCCGCTCCGGACTCAATTTGCCGGCGTTACCGCAAAAAAGATTGACGACACGACGGTCGCCTTCATGTTGCGCGAGCCCTATGGCCGCTTTCCTTCGCTTCTGACATTCGGCATCATGCCGGCTTCTCTCTGGGAAGCAGTCAGCGACGAAACGATGCCACTGGCTGAATTCAACATCAAGCCGATCGGCTCAGGTCCTTATCAGTTCAAAACGCTGGTCAAGAACCGGGCCGGCACCATCCGATCCTATACGCTTGAACGGAATCCCGCCTACTACGGAACCGCGCCGTACCTTGATGAAATCACCTTCAAATTTTTCCCAAGCGGACAAGAAATGATCGCCGCTTTGAATAACGGGCAGATCAACGGCTTGCGCAGCCTGCCGGCTGATATCGAAGACACGATCGTCGCTAAGAACGCCTTGGCGTACAAAGAGCTGGAACAGCCGGGATTGACGGCCGCTTTCTTCAATCTCAAAGCCGGTCTCTTGGCCGATGTTTCCGTCCGCCGGGCCCTGCGTGCCGCAGTCAACCAGACCGAGATCGTTACCGCGACAGTCGGCCGTAACGGCCACCCGGCATACAGCCCGCTGCCTTCCTTCCTGCCGGGCGCGACAACCGAGCCTTCATTCGATTTGAATCTCGCCGCTACGTTGCTCGATACTGCCGGCTGGACCAACCGTTCCGTTACTGCTGAAGACGTCGCTAAAGGCGGCGATTTCGCCCGGCTCGGGCAAGGTTCATGGAGGATGAAAAACGACAAAGGCATCATCCTGAAGATTTCAGCCAGCGAAGCGATGAGGCCAGTTGCGGAAGCACTGGCCGCTGCATGGAAGCAGATCGGCATCAAAGCCGACCCGGCGATCGCTGCAAGCGACGAAGCGCTCGGGCAGATGCTTGCCAACCGCCAATTCGAAGTTGTAGTATACAGTGAGAATTTGCCGGAAGGCGAACCGTTCCCTTTCTGGCATTCAACCGGCGCCGGCAATATCTCCGGCTATGCCCGCAATGATGTCGACAGTTGGCTCGAGCAAGCCCGCTTAACGGCTGACCGAGCCGCGGCAGCGGACCGGTACGCGAAATTCCAGCAAGCGATCGCCTCCGATGCCCCGGTAATTCCCCTCTACTGGAATACGTATATCTACCCCCAAAGCAAGAAACTCAAAGGCATGCCCACGACGGCGATAGTCGATCCCGCGGATCGTCTCAACCAGATCGGCGGATGGTACGTCAAAACAAAACGTAAGTTGAAATAAACAGTCATAAGCCGAAGTGGCGAAATTGGTAGACGCGCAGCGTTCAGGTCGCTGTAAAGGCAACTTTGTGAGGGTTCGAGTCCCTCCTTCGGCACAGAAAAAATTCTTATTCTCTAATTTTGTAATTTTTAAATAACTCTTGGCTCTTACTCATTAAGAATCAAGACACTGGGCATTATTTAAGAATTAGAAATTATAAATTTGAAATTCTACTCATCTCTAAGCGATAGCTTGGAATAATATTATTTAATTTTTACTTTGTACAACGTTACAGAGATTGTTACCGTATGATTACAAAATACAAAAGTGTGAGTCGCGGCGAACGCCCGAACCGTCAAAAACCGGTCCGACGCGAAACCGCCCCCCATCAGCGCTCGAACCGCCCTGCTACGGGAGCTCCCGTAACTCAAACCCGTTCCTCTCAGGCCCTTTCCGGCCGCTTGCGGATCATTCCGATCGGCGGCTGCGAGGAAGTCGGCCGCAACATGACCGTCTATGAATACGGGAATGACATCGTCATCCTTGACATGGGCCTCCAGTTCCCCGAAGAAGACCAGCTCGGTATCGACTACATCATCCCGAACATCGAATATCTGAAGGGCAAGGAACGCAATATCCGCGGCGTCATCTTTTCGCACGGACACCTCGATCACATCGGCGCCGCGCCGATACTCTTGGAAAAGCTCGGCAACCCGCCGATCATCGGCCGCAATATGACGCTCGCCATGGTCAAGCACAAGGTCGAGGACTATAAGAAAAATACCTCGAAAAAGCTCAAGACGATCCTCATCAAGAATATAAGCGACAAGATCCAGCTCGGAGCCTTCCGGCTCAGTTTCTTCCAGATCGAACACTCGATCATGGACGCCGTCGGCGTCGTGCTGTCCACTCCAGTCGGCACGGTCATCCACCCGGGAGACTGGACGATGGAAAAAGACAAAAAGACCGGACTGCCGGTAATCGATTATTCGCACCTCGCGAAGCTTCCGCGCCCGAGCATCCTGATGCTTGAATCGCTCGGCATGGTCAGCTCTCGCCCGAGCCCGACTTCCGAAGACCTGCGCAAGAACCTGCTTGATATCATCTCGAAGGCACCTGGCCGCATCATCATCGGTACCTTCGCCTCACAGGTCGAACGTATCGGCTGGATCATCCAGATCGCCGAACAGCTCGGAAAGAAAGTCGCTCTCGACGGCTACAGCATGAAATTCAACGTCGAGATCGCCCGCGAACTCGGCTACATCAAAGCCCGCAAAGAAACGATGATCAAGATCGACCAAGTAAAGAACTACCCGGATGGCAAGGTACTGATCCTCTGCACCGGAGCCCAAGGCGAAGAAAATGCCGTCCTCTCCCGCGTCATCGAAGGCAGCCATCGCAATATCCGGATCCAGAAGAACGATACGATTATCCTTTCTTCCTCCATCATCCCGGGAAACGAACGCACGATCCAGCGTCTCAAGGACAATCTCTATCGCCAGTGCGATAATGTCATACACGGCAGCCTGATGGACATCCATATTTCCGGACACGGCACGCGAGATGACATCGCGTTCATGCTGAAGACGATCAGTCCGGATTACTATATCCCGGTCTACGCCAACCACTACATGCTCAAGGAAGCTGAGAAGATGGCGAAGAACATCGGCTTCAATCCGAAGCGCATCATCGTTCCGGACAACGGCACGGTCATCGAATTCGACAAACAAGGCCTGCGCCCGATCAAAGAGAAGGTGCCGGCGAACTATGTCTTCGTCGACGGCATGGGCGTTACCGATTCAAGCAATAACGTCGTCCTGCGCGACCGCAAGATGATGTCGGAAGACGGCATGATCGTCGTCATCACGACGATCGATTCAAAATCCGGCGAACTGATCGGCAGTCCGGACATCATTTCTCGCGGATTCGTTTACATGAAAGACAACCAGGACCTGATCCAGAAAACCCGCCAAAAAATCCGTACTATCGTCAAGAGCCGGCCGACTCCCCAGCCGGGCGTAACCGAAGATGACTACGTAAAGAACAAGATCCGCACCGACATCGGCCAATTCCTCTACCAGCAGACCAAACGCCGTCCGCTATTGATGCCGGTAGTCATCAGAGTATAGATCGGCAAATATTAAAACGGCCTCGAAAGAGGTCGTTTTTGAATTATTGAAAGAAACTGGCGATTGATATATCCTTACCCTTACTATGGGTCATTTACCTAAAAATTCAAAGAAGGCTATCCGACTAGACGCCGTTGCTCAAGATATTCTTACGGATAAGACGCTGCCGCTCTACGCCTATCGGGCCAAGAATAAGTATCTGCCGGTACCGGGCGAAGGCTCGCCGGACGCGGCCGTGATATTTGTCGGCGAAGCGCCGGGGCTGAACGAAGCTAGGACCGGCCGGCCGTTCATCGGCGCCGCCGGACGGGTCCTCAACGAATTGCTCGCTTCGATCGGGCTTGCCCGCGAAGCCGTCTTCATCACGAGCATCGTCAAGGACCGGCCGCCCGAGAATCGCGACCCTCTGCCGAAAGAGATCAAGACCTATACGCCCTTCCTGATGCGCCAGATCGATATCATCAAGCCCCGGGTCATTGCGGCCCTCGGACGCCATGCCATGAACTTCCTTATGGATGAATTCGGCCTCGGCGACCAGATCGAACCGATCAGCCGGGCGCACGGCAAGCCGGTTTCAGTCCAGTCATCATGGGGATCGCTCACTATCCTTCCGCTCTACCACCCGGCGGCGGCCCTCTATAACGGCTCGCTCAAAGCAACGCTCATTAAGGATTTCAAGACGTTAAAGACGTATATATAATGCCCCGCATGCATCCTCATTCGCCCCTCTATGCTGACCTAAAGAGCGATGGGAGCGAGAACGAAAACAAAACGCTCGGCCGAACGGCCGAGCGTTATTGATACAAAGCTTAACGGTTGAAGACCCGCTCCAATTTGCTCTGGACCTTGCCTGTGATTAACTGATTGAAAAAATCAACCCACGCAGATGTCTGAATAACGGTAACTATCGAACCGCCGATAATTACTACGCCCAACGAAATAAGGGCGGATAGCAACAGTATCGCGATAAATACAGCCATTGATCCCAGGGCCATGGTAGCGACATACAGGAGAACCAGAGGGATTGCCAAGACCATGACTATCAATATGATTGCCACCGTGGCAACAATGCTGAGAGCGAACAAAATAAAAGCCATCTCTATGCTCGGCAGCCAATTAGCCCAGAACAATCTCCATGCGCCGGGGATGGCCTCTCTGACCGATTGCTGCTTCAGCACTATGAATGCGATCGCATATTTGGCCGTCAGCGAAACGGCAAGCGCTATCGCAAGGAATACGATGAAGATCAAAAGATACAACAACGCGCCTCCGATTCCGCCTGCTCTCTGAGCCACAATTGGAATTAACGTAATGAGCGCCAGACTATATACGGCTATTCTAACAAAAAGATTCAGCCAAAAAACTGGCCAAAAATGCCTCTTTCCCTCCTTGAAACCGATTGACATATCATGCTTGCGTTCAGCAACCGTCAGCCGTCTGCCAGCAGCAATCGCTTTATTTGAATTACTGACCAGGGCAATCTGAGAAACTATCGAAATCCAAATAAGAGCAATGCTCAGCAGGATAAGGATGGCTACAACCCCGACGATGGTCACAAAGGACCACGTATCAGCACGGGCAATATCCATCAAATTCGTCCAAAAACGCGCTTCAAAGACGCCCGTATCAGCCCACCGTTGCCAATCATACAGAGTGGAGCTTGATTTGGTCGTGAAGCGATTGATAAGTTCGATTTCGAAATTGCTCGCCAGCAAGGTAGCGAACAGGCCGAAAAACCACAGATATTTGTGCTGCCAGGCAGTGACAAACGACTGCTTAAGAATGGATCGGTATAAGATCATAAAAGCATGGGTTAAGATAAATATAGTATACCATATTTCAAACTTCCGTTAATAGGGCGGTGCGATTGACACCCCCGAGGCTTTATGATTAAATGAACCCAAATTAAAACGGAGGCCTTAATAATGAAATACGTGTGGATTAGATTCTGTTTCTTGGTTTCGACCGGACTCGGCAGCGGTTTCCTCATCGGAGCCCTGCGAAGCAAGATTTCAGGAAAGGACAAGCGGGGAGCCGGAGGCGGCTTGATGGGAAGCATATTCGCCCTGAGCATCCAATGCGCGTTCTACCTGCCCGGAACCGTTTCCCCATGGACCCCGATCTGGTGGACGATGGTTACATTCATAATCGGACTGATCGTGATCCCGTTCGGCGCGCGGCATATGTACGCAACCTATGGTCCGCGAGTCCGGCATGATAAGACAGAAACAGAATTCGACTACAACGAGATCAACTGGGATGAATTCAACGGCTCTTGGGCCAATTCCATTCCGGTCTATCTTGCGGTCTGGTTCTTTGATCTTTCAATCGGCGCTTCATTGTTGCTGCTCGGTATCGCTTTCGCGATATTCAGGCGCTGTGATGATAAAAAATGGTGGCCGGTAAAAAAACTGGAGTCGCTATGGCCCGAAACCGCGTTCGGCGTCATGATCGATGATACGGTCGGCGGCCTGCTCTCAGGCATCTACGCCGTTATCGCGGCCCTGTTATTCATCCTGCTCGGCTGGCTCCGGTAACCGAATTCGATCTTTGCAAAAAAAGTCTCATTAAGAGACTTTTTTGTTTTGCTTTTTTCAAAAATATCAGGCGCTACCTTCCATCAACGCATTGAATTCTTCCTGTTCGATCGTTTCTTGCTTGAGGAGCAGCTGCGCGACCCGTTCAAGGGCATCCCGATGGTCAATAATCATCCGTTCCGCCGTCTTCAAGCCGCGGCCGATAAAGCCTTCGATCTCCGCATCGATCGACTCGGCGATCTTCTCGCTGTAATCTCGCTGCTCATGGATCTCACGGCCGAGGAAGATCATCTCCTCCTTATCGCCGAAAGTCCGCGGTCCGAGCTTCTCGGACATGCCGTAATCGGTGACGAGGCGGCGGGCCAGGGCGGTCGCTCGGCGCAGATCGGAAGTCGCTCCGGTCGTCACGTCGCCGTACATCACCTTCTCGGCGACGTAGCCGCCGAGCAGCATCGCGATCTCATCAAGGAAATAAGCCTTCGTATGCAGGTGCCGGTCTTCCGTCGGGAGCTTCAACGTATAGCCGCCGGCGCGTCCGCGCGAGATAATCGAGATCTTATGGATCGGATCGGCATTCGGCAAGAAATGGCCGACGATGGCGTGGCCGGCTTCATGATACGCCGTGACCTCTTTTTCTTTCGGCATCAGGATACGCGATTTGCGTTCAGGGCCGAGCATCACCTTTTCGATCGCTTCAAAGAGGTCATTCATCTCGACGGTCTTCTTATTCTTCCGCGCGGCCAGGATAGCGCCTTCGTTTAACGCATTAGCCAGGTCAGCGCCCGAGAACCCCGGCGTCCGTTCCGCCATCTTACGCAAGGAAACGTCCTTAGCGAGGGGTTTTTGCCGGGCGTGTATACCCAAGATCGCTTCGCGATCGGCTATATCCGGCTCATCAAGGACGACCTGGCGGTCGAAGCGGCCGGGACGGAGCAAGGCCGCATCAAGCACGTCGGGCCGGTTCGTCGCCGCCATGACGATGACGCCGGCGTTGATCTCAAAACCGTCCATTTCGACAAGTATCTGATTCAACGTCTGCTCTCGTTCGTCATGGGACCCGCCCATGCCGCTGCCGCGCTTACGGCCGACGGCGTCAATCTCATCGATAAAGATAATGCATGGAGCGCTCCGCTTCGCTTTACGGAACAGGTCACGGACGCGGGAAGCGCCGACCCCGACGAACATTTCAACGAACTCCGATCCGGAAATCGAGAAGAAAGGAACGCCAGCTTCTCCCGCTACGGCGCGGGCGAGCAACGTCTTGCCGGTTCCGGGACTGCCGAGCAATAGGACGCCGCGAGGGATCTTGGCGCCGAGGTCAGTGAACTTTTTCGGTTCGCGCAAAAACTCGACGACTTCGAAAAGTTCTTCCTTCGCTTCCTTGACGCCGGCGACATCCTTGAACGTCACCCGGTCTTTCTTCTCTTTCAGATCAGTCTCGCGCGGTTGGCTCTGTCCGAACGTCATCGCCCGATTGTTAGCTCCTTGGACGGAACGCATCATGAAATAAATGAAAAAACCGATCAGCAGGACGGGGATCAGGAAGGGCAGCAATGTCGAAACCCAGAAATCGACTCCTGAAGGAGCATCGACCGTAATCTCCAGTCCGCCCATCTTCTCCGGCGATACGCCAAAGTTAGTGAGCAATTCCGAAAGCGCTTGACCGGACTCTTTGGTAGCGACTTGCTTCACATCGTCCTTGAGGCTGATATCGAGCGTATCCCCTTTGACGGAAATTGATTTCACCTTATCCTCGTTGATCTCGCGGACAAGCTGCTGCAGACCGACAGCTTCCGGCTTAGCTCCGCCGGCATTCCATAGTGAAATAAGCGATCCGAGCACGAGGAAAGCGATCAAGACAAGGAAGAAATTCTTCAGGATTTTTTTCATACAGCCGCAGGGCGGGTTTTAATCGATAAGCTTGCGCACGGAGTGGACCTTGTAGGCCACATAGAACAGGCTGTAAGCGACCAGGAGGACGATCAAGCCGACTAGCAGGCGAAGCACAACGTCTGTCCAGACGATCAACATCGCCAAGATAAGCATTACCATGCCGTTGACGATAAAAACCCACATTAGATCGCTCAGCTTGCGCTTAGCGGCTGCGAGGATGTTTTCCATACGATTAGATGATTGAATAAAAGTATTACCAGTATACTATTATATGTGCCTTTTTTCAATCCGCTCGCGGTTGCAAAAAGCCTCCCGTACGGGAGGCTTATGCGGTTAAGCTTCAGCGGCAGTATCGTCGCTTTCAGCTTCCGTCTCATCATCTTTCGGCTTCTTTTCCTTCTTTTCTTTCTTAGCATCCTTTGACTTCGGCTTCCGTTCCTTGGCTTTTCCGGGAATCGCGAGGCCGAGGCGATGCTCGCCCGGCTCAAGAGAGATGATCTCGAAGTCGAGGGCATCGCCCGAGCGGTACGTTTCTTCAATCTTCTGTCCCGAACCGAGGCCGAGCTGGCTGACATGGGCAAGGCCGTGGATATCCGGATCGAGTTCGACGAAGAGTCCGAATGGATTCACTTTGAGGATCGTTCCCTTGACTGTCTGTCCGACAGCGTATTTCTTCTCAACGCCCGCCCAAGGGTCGGCGAGGAGCTTCTTGGCCGAAAGGAAGATCTTGGCGCCTTCAATGGCGATGATCTGAGCCTTGATATCGTCGCCGACCTTATAGAGCGTCGACGGATCTTCAATGCGCTGCCAGGCGAGTTCGCTGATGTGGATGAGGCCTTCGAGGTTGCCGCCAAAGCTGACGAAGACGCCGAAGCTCGTAACGGCAATAACCTTGCCTTCGATCATATCGCCGATCTTGAACTGGGAGATGACATCCTTCTGCTTTTCCTGCCAGGCATCCTTTTCGGAAACGACAAGCTTCTCTTCCTTCCGATCAAGAGTGATGATCTTAACTTCGGTTTCGGTGCCGACGAGCGACTTGAGCTTTTCAAGGATCTTGATCTTGTCGCCGCCGGCAACGCGCGGATAGTTTTCCGGAGAAAGCTGCGAGACGGGCAAGAAAGCCGGCATCTGGCCGTAGGTGACGAGCAAGCCGCCGCGGTTAGCCGCGTTGATCTTGACCAGGATCGGTTCTTTCTTCTCGAAGGCTTCGGTCAAGCGCAGCCAGGTCTTTTCCTGGCCGGCATAACGGAACGATAGTTCAAGCTCGCCATGTTCATTTTCAGCGTCGATAACGGTCGCTTCGACTTCGTCGCCGACCTTGAGCTTCGCGTATTCCCCCGCGTCGAAATACAATTCGCGGCCGCGGACGATACCGGTCATGATGCCGTTGATGTCGAGGCGGACCTCGGCCTTCGAAGCGGCAAGGATCGTTCCCTTCACCGTATCGCCGACCTGCGGGATCTTGAATGAGTCATCCGCTTCCCTCATCAAAGTAGCGAAGTCGCTCTGGGCTGTCTTAGGAGTTGTCATAATAAAAAAGAAGTCCTTAACCCTATAATCTCTTGCGAGAGGGCTCCCCGGCCACCTGATCCGGGAAATGTATTAAAGGTGGGATTCAGTTTTATTGCCTGATTATTTAACCATATCCGGCTAAAAAAAGCAAGGAGCGGCCATTACAGCTTAAACCAAAACCTCCCTGTCAGATTGACAGGGAGGTTCCATAGCTTGTCTGTAGAATCCGTAACTTATGTCGCCGGAGCGCAGGCAGCCGCCGAGCCGCCCGACGAAGCCTGGGTTCCGGTGCCGAAGCCCGGAGTAGGCGTAGCGCTGTCAAGCTGGGCCTTGCATTCTTCCGGAGCGTTATTGAACGCAGCGCAGATCGTCGTCAGCAGGCTCTGCGGATCGCGTCCCGACTCGACTTGCTTGCCGTTGATGACCAGCGTCGGAGAGCCTTGGACGCCGTATTTCTGGTTATCAGCCTTGTGGATCGTGAAAGGCGGGAAGCTGCCGTTCCACTGAGCTTTGTCAGCGAAACCGGCTCGAACCTTGAATTCCTTGTCAGCCTTGTCGATGCAGCTCGATACCTTGCCTTCATTCAAGCCGACTTCCTTGCCACAGCCAGCAGCATCACCGGCGACTGAGAAGCACTTAAGGTATGAGAAGAACTTATTTTTCTCCTCCTTGCCGATGCAGTACTGGCGCAACTGTTCCTCACCTTCTTTGGCTTCGCCGTGCATTACGTAGTCGACATACTTGATCTGGAGATCCATCTTGTCCTTGAGCGTATCAGCAACCGGCAAGATGCCCTTTTCGATCTGGAGGCCGTACGGGCAATGGCTCATGACGAACAGCTCGACAACCGGCTTGTCGGATTTGACGAGGTCAGCCGGGACGACCGGAGCGGCCGGTGTTGCAGAGGCGGTAGAATCGGATTCAGGATTATCAACATTCATCCCCTGAGGAAAGAATGTGATGCCGTCCTTGGTCATGTACGATTCAATCGTATTATCGCCAACCTTAACAGCCAGCTTATACATGGTCGCGCTGTACTCTTCGACGGATGTGACCGAGGCAGTCGTTCCGGAAACGAGGTTCTCATTGATGAATTTTTCGGCACGGGTTTTCGCTTCGTCGTGTGAGATCGTCTTCATACCGCCGAACAAACTGCCGCCAAAATTGGCGACGGCGACGATGATGAGGATGACTGCCACGGCTCCGGCAGCGACGAGCAGGTTCGATTTGCGATTCTTACCTGCCGGCGCGACGCCATCTTGATGGACGTGTGACGCGTGGTGTTCCATACGATGCATGGGTTAATCGGCACTTAATAAATGGAATGTACAGTAAGTATACGGGCGGACGCCGGAGGGGTCAAGACTAGACCCACGTAACGCAAGCGACCGTGTCGTTGTCTTCCTTGAAACGCATGAGGCGAACCCCTTGCGTATCACGGCCAAGCTCATTGACTGACTTGAACGGCAAGCGGATGACCTGGCCCTTGGCAGAAATGATGATCAGGTCGCGATCGGCCATAGTATCGGAATTGACGACGTAGGCGTTGGTCAGCTGGCCGGTCTTCGTCGTCACTTTGGCCGTCTTGATGCCAGAGCCGCCGCGCGATTGGACTTTATAATTCGAAAGCGCGGTCCGCTTGCCGAAACCGTGGGCCATAACCGAAACCACCTGGTACTTCTTGAGCTTTTCCTTATCGCGGGTAATGACGCCCATGCCGACGACCGTGTCGCCTTTCTTGAGTCGGACGCCCATGACGCCGGAAGCGTTGCGGCCCATCGGACGGACATCGGTCTCCTTGAAGCGGATCGCTTGGCCGTTGGCGGTAATCAGCTGGATCTCGTCATCGCCCGACGTCGGCTTGGCCCAGATAAGGGCATCGTCATCGCGCATCTTGATGGCGATGAGGCCGGAACGGCGCACCTTTGAGAATTCATCGAGGGGCACTTTCTTAACGACGCCTTTTTCAGTCGCAAAAAACAAGTATGTGCTCTTCAATATCTTATCGAGGGGCAGGACGGACGTGACTTTCTCATCGGACGGCAGCTGGAGGAAGTTGACGATCGCCTGGCCCTTGGCCGTTCGCGCCGCCTGCGGGATCTCATAGGCCTTGAGCTGGAAGACGCGCCCGCGGGTCGTGAAGAAAAGAATGTCATTATGGGTCATGGTCGTCACCAAGAATTCGACCATATCTTCTTCTTTCGTCGTCAAGCCGATGACACCCTTGCCGCCGCGAGCCTGGACCTTGAAGGTATCCGGCGATAAGCGCTTGATGTAGCCGTCGCGAGTCATCAACACCATCGTTTCCTCGTTCGGAACGAGGTCTTCGGCATTGAATTCCTTGACGCCGTGCGTAACGATCTGCGTGCGGCGGTCATCGCCGTATTTTTCTGAAATTTCATCAAGATCGGTCTTGATGAGATTAAGCACTTTCTGGCGAGATTTCAGGATCGACTCCAAATCCTTGATCAAGGCTCGTTTTTCCTTCAGTTCGTTCTCGATGTTCATCCGTTCGAGGTTGGCCAGCGAACCAAGCTTCATTTCGACAATGGCAAGGGCCTGGCGTTCCGAAAGCTTGAACTTCTTAACGAGGTTAGCCTTGGCTTCTTCGCGATCCTTCGATGCTTTGATCGTCTTGATGACTGCATCGATATTGTTCAACGCGATCATGAGGCCTTCTAATATATGGGCGCGGTCGCGGGCCTTCTCCAATTCGAATTCGGTCCGGCGGCGGATGACAATCTCGCGGTGCTTGATGTATTCCTCAAGGACAGCCTTGAGATTCAAGATGCGCGGCTGGATGCCGTCAACCAGCGCGAGGAGGTTCAGGTGGAACGTTTCTTGGAGCTGAGTAAGTTTATAGAGGCTGTTCAATATCTTCTTAGGGAAAGCGTCCTTCTTCAATTCGATGACGACACGGACGCCGTCCTTGTCCGATTCATCGCGCAAGTCGCGGATGCCTTCGAGCTTTTTCTCACGGACGAGGTCGGCGATCTTCTCGACGAGCGTCGCCTTGTTCACCTGGTACGGGATCTCAGTGATGATGATCTGATAAGCGCCGGCCTTCGTCTCGACGACTTCGGCGACGCCGCGCATGACGATTCCGCCCTTGCCTGTCGTATACGCGCGGACGATTTCTTCCTGATTGTAGATAAGGCCTCCGGTAGGAAAATCAGGCCCCTTGACGAAAGCCATCAAGTCTTCGACGGTCGCGTCCGGCTTCTCAATCAGATGGGCGATTGCCGCGACGATCTCGCGCAGGTTATGCGGCGGGATGCTCGTCGCCATGCCGACGGCGATACCCATCGAACCGTTCAGCAGCAAGCTTGGCAGGCGAGCCGGCAGGACGGTCGGCTCCTGCTGCGAACCGTCGTAGTTCGGAATGAAATCAACTGTCTTCTTATCGATATCGGCAAGCAGTTCCTCGGAAATAGCCGCCAGCTTCGCTTCGGTATAACGCATAGCGGCGGCATTATCGCCGTCCATCGAACCGAAGTTACCCTGGCCGCGGACGAGCGGATAACGCATCGCGAAATCCTGCGCCATGCGGACCATCGAATCATACACAGCCGAATCGCCGTGCGGATGGTACTTACCGAGCACTTCACCGACGACAGTCGCCGACTTCCTGAACTTCGCGTTAGGGCGCAAGCCGAGGTTCCACATCGCGTACAGGATACGGCGATGGACAGGCTTGAGGCCGTCGCGGACATCCGGCAAGGCGCGGGAAACGATGACGCTCATCGCGTAATCGAGATACGAACGGCGCATTTCATCGACAATCGGCTGGACCTCGACGGTACCGCGATTATTCGCGCCGATGCCTTCGGTGGGCGTCTCTTTCGGTTCAGAGGCTTCAGTCTGCTTCTTCTTCGGTTCGGGTTTAGTTATTTTTGCCATAAGGAATGTCTACGTTATTCAGGAAGAGTCGCCGGCGTGACAGCGGAAGTCGACGGAGACTGGCCGGCTTCAAGCCGGTCGCGGAATTTATCAAGAGCTGACGCGCTCGGATCAGGCGCCGCGGTATCAGTAACGAGTTCACTCCCGATTTCCTTGAAGTCGCGGAGGTTGTCCTTTACATCATTCATCGTATCGTTGAGCTCATTCTTGAACTTTTCAAAGTCAATCTCCGATGCTGTCTTCGGCTTCGCCGACGCCTCCACGTCGGGGCCGAGCACCGAACGGAGATTGATGATCCAAGCGATCAGGATCAGCGTCATTACCGTCGCAGCGCCGACCCAGATGACGAGTTTCTGATTCCGACTGTCCGCCGTCTTGATCCGAACTTCACGATGTTCATGGACGGCATGTCCGTGAGCGATCGAAGGAACGCTCGCTACGACGCTACGGCTAACGCGGCGCTTTATCGCGGACGCCTTCTTTCGAACAACTTTTTTCTTCGGCCCTGGGGCCGCGGCAGACGTTCGAGACATAGGATTAGAATGATAACACTACCACTTCCATATCTTCCTGCGGCAGGTCTTTCTTTACGATTTTCAACTTCTCTTCCTGGCGCGGCTTGACGGCGATCGCCTTAAGGAAAGTTTCGAGCGTACCGAGATCATACTTCAAGCCAGGAACCTTATAATGCATCGGGATAACGATGCGCGGTTCAATCTGATTGATGACTGTCACTGCCTTATGGGCATCGATCGTATAGACGCCGCCGATCGGGACGAGGAGGATATCGGTACCCTCGAGGCTTTCGAGCTGCTTGTTCGTCAGTTCGCAGCCAAGATCGCCGAGATGAGTGATAGAGATATCTTCGATCTCGAATCGGTAGATGATGTTAGCGCCCCGCTCAGCGCCTTGCTTATCGTCGTGCGATGACAAGACGCCTTCGATAAAGATGCTCTTCGATTCATACTCGCCGGCGCTCGTAATGACGAACGGATTTCCTTTAACGGCTTCGACGTTATTGTGGTCATCATGAGCGTGGCTGATTGTCAGTATGTCGGCCTCGAGGCGAGGCAGCTTCAAGCCGACCTTTTCCGGATGGAACGGATCGGTGATGATGGTAACCGTATCATTGACACCCTTGCCTTGGAGCTTGAAAGCGGAATGGCCGAGCCAAGAAATCTGCATAGGAAAATTAAAAAATGAACGAATGGACCGATAAGGAATCAGTTCATTTATTCATTTTTTCCATTAGTTCATGAGATGAAAAATACACTGTCAGTATAGCCTGTATAGGAAGGAGTGTCAACGAAAAAGAGGGTCTCTTTTTGCGCATTTTTGGCCTAGATTTGTCAAACCGAGGAAATACGCTATAATGAGAACGACATACGCTTCCTATGGACACGAACCAACAATTATTGCATGACTTAGAAGCGCTCGAGCGGCCCCAGGCGGCTCGGGCGAAACGCCATCGCTGGCTCAGGCTCTTTCTCTGGGCTCTTATTTTTTTAGGACTGGTCTTCATCTTCTTCTACGTCAAGAATATCTTCTTCAAAAGCGATCAAGAAACCTGGATAGACAGGATACCGCTTATCAGCCAGGTCAAGCACTTGGCCGAATCGGCTGACCGTAAGCTCAAGGGCGAGGAACGCGACCGGGTCAACATCCTCCTGCTCGGCATCGGCGGCAAGAATCATGACGGCGGCCAACTGACTGACACGATCATCGCCGCCAGCCTCAAGCCGTCGACCGACCAAGTGGCGATGCTTTCCATCCCCCGCGACCTGGCCGTGCCGATCGAAGGCTCGGGCTACGGGCGCGTCAACAGCATCGCGGCGTTTGCCGAACAGGACAAGCCGGGCTCCGGCGGATTGGCCGCTTCCCAGGCGATCGGCGACCTGCTCGAAGAACCGATGGATTATTATGTGCGCGTCGACTTCCAGGGCTTCGAGAAGATCATCGATGAAGTCGGCGGCGTCGATGTCTATGTCGAAAAAAGCTTTGACGATTACAGCTATCCCGTCCTCGGGCGCGAGGATGCCGCTGATTACTACAGCCGCTATGAACATCTGAGCTTCTCCGAAGGCTGGCAGCACATGGACGGAGCGCTCGCCCTTAAATACGCCCGCTCCCGCCACGGCACGAACGGCGAAGGCTCCGACTTTGCCCGCGCCCGCCGCCAGCAGAAGATCATCACTGCCGCCCGCGACAAAGTCCTGTCCTCGAGCACGCTGCTCAATCCCGGCAAGCTGGCAGCCATCATCAACCAGCTCTCATCCAACATCTCGACCAACCTGAAGATCTGGGAAATCATCAAGATCTGGGGGATGGTAAAAGACATCCAATCCGACGCGATCGTCAACAAGGTCCTCGATAACAGTCCGAGCGGATTGCTTGTCGACGGCCGAGGCGAGAACGGCGCCTACCTTCTCTCCCCTCGCTCCGGAGATTTTTCAGAAATCGAATATCTCTATGAAAATATTTTCGGCGTCTCGCCCAAGGAGAAGGAACTGAACAAAAAACCGGATGAAGACTTCAAGATTTCGGTCTTGAACGGCACCTGGGTCAACGGACTCGGCGGACGCAAGGCCCTCGACCTTGAAGAAGACGGCGTCAATGTCGTCGAAGTCGCGAATTCGACTCGCCGTAATTTTGAAAAATCCGTCATCTACGACCTGACATACGGCGCGAAGCGGGAAAGCCTCGAATATCTCAAGAAAGAAACCGGCGCTAATATCGCGCCGACGCTGCCTGACTGGCTGAAAGAAGATTTGGCAGCCGCTGCAGCTACATCCGCTAAAACACAACCTGACTTCATCCTCATCCTCGGCACCGACGCGGACATGAGCGGTTCGGGCGTCGCCAACCAGAACTAACAGTATATAGTGGATGTCATTCCTTGGTTTTTTTGTGTCATCCCATGGCTTCTTTTGTGTCATCCCCCGGCTTGACCGGGGGATCTTATTTTTTATAGAAAACCTTAGATTCTCCGCTTCCGCGGGGAATGACACTGAGCGTACGCTTGACCCGGAAAGCGTATTGGCTGTATACATAAAGCCCCTACGGCTACTCGCCGATAGCAACAATATGATACAGTAACTATATGTCCGCTTCATCCCACAAACCTCTCGTCGTCCTCTTCGGCCGCACTAACGTCGGCAAATCGACGCTGTTCAACACGCTTACCGAGCATAAGCAGGCCCTCGTCTCAGATATCGCCGGCACGACCCGCGATTCGAACCTCGCCGAAGTCGAATGGCGGGGCCATACCTTCGACCTTGTCGACACCGGCGGTTTCATCGACTTGAGCTATCTCGCGAAGAAGAAAGTCCACGCCGAGACGATCGATGAGCACGTGCAGAAACAGGCCCGCGATTACCTCAAACGCGCCGACGCGATCCTCTTCGCCGTCGACGCCAAAGACGGACTCCTGCCGCAAGACAAAGAAATGGCCGCCATCCTCAAGCGCATCCTGCCTAAGCATCAGCACGTCATCGTCATCGCTAACAAAGTTGACGCGATAAAGCGCCGCCCGGAAACGAGCGAGTTCTACACCCTCGGGTTCGGATCGGTCTATCCGGTATCGGCCGCGACCGGAACCGGGACCGGCGACATGCTCGACGCCGTCCTCGAACAGCTCGGCGAAGGCACGGCGATGCCGGAGCGCGACGAAGAGGAAGAAGAAGCGGAAGCCGAACTCCTCGCCAATCCGAAAGAGCGCAAGGGAACTCCCGAAGCGCCGATCCGCGTCTGCATCATCGGCAAGCCGAACGTCGGCAAATCGAGCCTGCTCAACGCCATCCTCGGCTACAACCGCGTCATCGTCAGCCCGATCCCGCACACGACCCGCGAACCGCAATCGACCAATTTCACCTACAAGGACAAGTCCCTCGTCATCGTCGATACGGCCGGCATCACCAAGCACGGGCACAAATCCGACACGCTTGAAAAATTCAGCATGGACAAGAGCTTCGCCTCGCTCCAAAAATCCGATGTCGCCCTCATCATGCTCGATATCAACGAAGAGATCACGAACCAGGACGCCCGGCTCGTCGAGGAAGCGATCGACCGCCGCAAGAGCATCATCATCATCGCTAATAAATGGGACAAGGTCGACACCCGCGACACGAAAAAGTTCACCCGCTATATCCACGGCGAATTGCCCTTCGCGACCTACGCTCCGATCCAGTTCATCTCGGCCAAGAACCGCGAGAAGATCGACCACCTGCTCAAGCTCATCATCGAGGTCGACAACCAGCGCCACCTCCTCATCTCCGACAGCCAGACGGAAAAGATGCTCAAGGCCGCCGTCAAGAAACACCGTCCGACGAAGGGCCGCGGTACGAGATACCCGCGCATTTACGAATTCAAACAGACCGGCACCAATCCGCCGAGCTTCATGGTCCGCGTCGGCGCCCGCGAAAGCCTTGCCGAAACCTATCTGCGCTTCTTAGAGAACCAGCTGCGCGCCAAATTCGGCTTCCTCGGCACCCCGATGTCGATGTGGGTCAAGAAGGGCCGCGAAGTCCATGGCGCCCAGGGAGCGCCGGGAGCTAAAGTAAGGAAGGATTAATCCCCTCTGCGTCATCCCCGCGTAAGCGGGGACCCATACGACGTTTTTAAAACTCAATAATCAACGATATGAGAGCAAAGGAGGGGCTCTGGTATATTTATATTTTAGCAAGCCGCAGAAAGGGGACTTTATATATAGGTAGTACTGATCGACTTCTTAAGCGAGTACGACAGCATAAAGATCGCTTGTACCCATATAGCTTTACAGCAAAATATAATGTTACAATGCTTGTGTATTATGAGGTATATGGCAGTAGTGAGGCATTAGTAACTCGCGAACGCCAGCTTAAGAAATGGAATCGTCAGTGGAAGGTTGAGCTGATAGAGAAAATGAATCCGACGTGGCGTGACCTTTATTTTGATCTGATTAAAGATTTTTAAGTATCTTAGCTTGGGTCCCCGCTTACGCGGGGATGACGTAAAAAGAATGAACATCATCCTCGGCCTCGGCAATCCGGGCAAAAAATACGAGCAGACCCGCCATAACGTCGGCTTCAGGATCATCGATGAGATCGCGCGCCAGCATAATCTCGCTTGGAGAGAGAATAAGAAATTCAAGGCCGAAATCGCGGAAGGACCCGGCTTTCTCCTGGCAAAGCCCCTGACATTCATGAACGAATCCGGCCAGTCGGCCGCCGCCATCCTGCGTTTTTACAATCTCGTTCCGAAGTCGCTGTTCGGCATCAAGAAAGACAGCGACCTGAGCGCTGTCCTGACCGTCATACATGACGAACTCGACCTCCCCTTCGGTTCGCACAAGCTCTCCGTCAACAGCGGTACGGCCGGCCATAACGGCATCGAATCGATCGTTTCCCATCTCAAGACCAAGAACTTCAAGCGACTGCGCATCGGAATCGATGTCGACGGCCGGCGCAAGATGCCGAGCGCCAGCTTCGTCCTCCAGCGGTTCAGCGATCCGGAAGAGAAAGAGCTCGAACGTCTGATACCAGAGCTGATACAAAACCTCGATATATAAAAAAGACCCCGCTGGATTTCGCCAACGGGGTTTTAAGTTCATAACTAATTTTCTATACTTTACTGATTACTTTCAGAGGCCTGAGAATCCTCTGAATTTTTTTCTTCTTTTTCTTCTTTTGTTTCTTCCTTAGGAATAAATCCGTCGGTATGCTCCAAAGGTTCAAGAAGTACGGCACCGACCTGTAGCTCAGCGCCGAAGGCTCCTAAGATTATCTTGTCGCATCCTGTAGGTATAAGCTTCCTGCGCAATGCGTCTTCTAAACCGAAGAACACGGCTGACGGAGAAGTGTTGCCTATCGTTGAGATTCCTTCGGTATATACATGGTCGGAATCAAGTTTAAATCGGCGGATCATGGCATCAAGCATCCTGAGATTTGCCTGGTGTGGTATTAGATACATATCCTTATCAAGCTTCTTCAAGCCCACTAAGCCAAGCATATCAGGCAGAATTTCTACTCCAAAACGGAATAATGATCCGCCCTGCATCTCAATTTTGGGTGTTCCTCGGAAATGATACGGGTTTTCTAACGATAAAGCATATACCTTGGGTCCCAAAAGGCTTTTAGTATCAATTGTCTTAATCCGATATCCCATTTGAACCGTAGGATCGTTCGTTACCAGTAATGCAGCGGCTCCTTCGCTAAAAAGAAATGCAGTTTTCTCATTACCCGGCTCGCATATCAAGCTAGTATTGTCGCCAGCCCATACAATATAGTAACTAATCTTATTCTTTAGCGTATCAATTGCCAACTGATTATACGTATTCCTCAGTGCCTGAAGGCCACCCGCACAACCGAGACCAATATGATCCACTATTACGGGGCAGAGTCCCAGCTTTGCCGCGATTGCAGCAGTAGGCGTGGGCATAAGATATGTGCCGGTCGGGTTTGATGAACCGAATATACCGCTTACTCTTGAAAGATCCAATTGCGGAATCTTCTTAATCGCTCTGAATCCTAGGCTTTCTAGAGTAATCTTTGAAAATAATAGCTGAGTAACACCCGTCTTACTGGTAACATCGTCTGCGGTCAAAGAAAAACGCTTGCCTAGTTCTTCCGCAGTCCTAACTTCCGATCCTAACTCAGTTCCTATTCCAACGATAGAAATAGTAAACTCAGATTTTTTTGTTTTCATGACTTTTATTATTTTAATTGATAATTCCTGTTAGTTAACGTACAAACAGTTAACGTGTCAGGAACATGGTCAATTTCCATAACAAAGCCATCGAGCGGACTGCCTTTGTTTGCAACGGCAGGAACCAGCTCTGCGACAGAAAAGAATTTGAACGTCTCTAAGAAATTCAAAGGTCGTGCGAACCTCAGCGTTTCATGATAGCGTTCAAAACTTTTGATAAGCAGGAAAACTATGAGCCAGGGCAGCAAATACAGGAATGTATTCTTGCACCAGGCTATCAAGCCTCTAAAACCTATCTGAGGCAGTGTCGGAATATTTTGGCGGCCGCTGATGCGGTTTTCCAAAGCTTCCTTATACTGCCAGGCAGCATGCTGCTGTTCTTCAACAGACGCTGTCTTCGAAATGTGCCCAAGCTGTTGTAACGCCTGGACTTCAGTCTCGGTCTTCTGCTGCTCTGTATGAGAAGCATCGACCAAGGCACTGAAGAATCCTGAATGGATCAGGAATAACGTGAGCAATACGGCATAGACGCCCTTCATTGCCTGTTTCTTCTTGAGTTTCATTGGTAAATACCTCTCTATTTTATTTTGTTTTTTGAAAGAATTATCCCTTAGGGGATATGATAAAATATCATTTTTATAACCTTCTGTCAAGGGGTCTGTAAGGGCCAAGGCCATTTAAAAAGCACGCCCTTTCGGGCGTGTTTTTTTCTGTGTCTATCAACCTATCTGTGTAATCTGTGGTTCAGACAATGGATCGGCTACTTTGCTTCCTCGCTATCCTCAAACGTCTTCATACTGAGCGCATGGCGCTTATGGAGCAAGTCTTCAACGACGACCGTCGCGGCCGTCGCGATCGGAATCGAGAGCAGAGCGGTAACCCAGCCGCCGATCGAAAAGCCGATCATAATGACGACGATCGAAACGATCGGATTGAGACCGGCCGTCTTCTCCATGATTTTCGGGACGAGGAAGCCGTTCTCGATCTGCTGGATGATGACGTAAAGAATCATAACGAAGAGCGCGAGCATCGGCGACTGCGTAAAGGCGAGGAAGACCGCCGGGACGGCACCGATGATCGGGCCGAGGTACGGGATGAATTCGGTGAAACCGGCGATGATAGCGAGGACCAAAGCGTACTTAACGCCGAGAATCGACAAGCCGATATACGTCAACGCGAAGATCGAGAAACAGAGGATGAGCTGTCCGCGCATCCAGAGACCGAGCTTCTTCTGGATCCGATTGAAAACGTCCATGACATACTCCTGGTGCGGAGCCGGCGTCAGCGACCAGACGAGCTTCTTGATCGCGCTCTCCTGCACCGCCATATAGTAGGTGATGATCAGGATGATGATGACCGAGAAAATGCCTCCGAAGAAACCGAAGATGGTCGTAAAGACGCTGCCGGCAGCCGATTGGAAATTCGTCGCGGTCGAACCGAGGGAATTCTTCAGGTTATCGAGCCAGCCGTGCGAAGCTGTATAATCGCGCAAGCCGGAGAAGAAGCCTTCGGCTTTCTCGAGATATGACGGCGCTTCGCTGGCGAGCTGGCCGATCTGCTCGACCATCGGCGGGATGATCAGATAGACCGAACCGCCGATTATTCCGAGCAAGGCGATATAGATAAGGAGGATGCCGAGGCCGCGCGGCATCTTGAGCCGCTGCTGCATCCAGTCGACCCACGGATCGATGACCGAAGTCAGGATGACCGTGATGAAGAGGATCAGGAGGATTTCCCGGATCAGGAAAGCGAAATACAAGAGCAGGAAGAAGACGATCACCTTGACGAGCGTCGCCGTCGTCAGGGTAACGCGAACGGTTTGCTTTTCGCTCATATGGTTGCTTAGCGGCCGCCGAAACGGGGGCGGCGAGGCCCGTTGAAATCACGGCGAGGAGCGCGGGGGCCGCTGCCGAAGTCGCCGGTCTGTTTGCCTTTTTCTTCAGCCCAGAGCGGCTCGTTTTCCGGCAGGCCCTTCATCGTCAGGTTGACGCGGCCTTTCTCGTCGATTTCCTTTATCTTAACTGTAACAGTATCTCCGACATTGAGGAAGTCGGCAGGCGAGCCGACGCGGTACGGAGCCATCTCGCTGACATGGACCATGCCGTCGCGGCCCGGGGTGAGCTCGACGAAGGCGCCGAAGTCCAGCATGCGGACGACCTTGCCGGTATAGACTTCGTCCGGTTCGAATTCGCGGACAATATTATTGATCCAGTCGATCGCTTTCTTCGACCCTTCAGCGTCAGTGCCGCAGACCATGACGAGACCGGAGTCGTCAATGTCGATCGAAACGCCGCAGGCGGCGATGATCTCATTGATGACCTTGCCGCCGGTGCCGATGACTTCGCGGATCTTGTCCGGATGGATCGTCAGGGTCGTGATGCGCGGCGCGTACTTCGATAGTTCCGGACGCGGAGCGGAGAGCGCCGCGTTCATGACGTCGAGGATCTTAAGGCGGGCCGTCTTAGCCTGGGTCAATGTCTTTTCCATGATCGCCTTATCGAGGCCGATCGTCTTCGTATCGAGCTGGATGGCGGTGATGCCGTCGGCCGTACCCGTGATCTTGAAGTCCATGCCGCCGTTGCCGTCTTCGAGGTCCTGCAAGTCGGTCAGGACTTCCCAGCGGCTCATGTCGGCGTTCGATGCCAATCCCATCGCCATGCCAGCGACGGCTTTCTTGATCGGAACGCCGGCGTCGAAGAGGGCGAGGGATGAAGCGCAGGTGGAAGCCATCGACGACGAACCGTTCGAGGACAGGGTTTCGGAAACGACGCGGATCGTGTACGGGAATTCTTCTTTCGACGGCAGGAGCGGGACGATCGCTTTTTCGGCGAGCGCGCCGTGTCCGACTTCGCGGCGGCCGGCGCCGCGCATCGGTTTTGCTTCGCCGACGGAATACGGAGGGAAATTATAGTGATGGATATACCGCTTGGTGCCGGAGCCCTCAAGGCCTTCGAGCGATTGCTCATCGCCGGGAGCGCCGAGCGTCACGACAGACATGACCTGGGTTTCGCCGCGGGAAAATACCGCCGCGCCGTGGTTGCGGGGCAGCATCTCGACATCGGCTTCCAAAGCGCGGATCTCGTCGAGACCGCGGCCGTCAACGCGGCGCTTGTCTTCGAGGATGGCGCGGGTGACTTCGGCTTCGATCGCCGATTCGGCCAGCTTCTTCACCGCGAGCTTGCGATAGTCGCTTTCGAAATTCTGTTCGGCCAAATACGCATCAAGGCCCTCCTTGATCGCGTTGACCGCGGCCTTGCGTTCGCCCTTCGTGTAGTAGACCTTATCGAAGAGCATCGTCTTGACGTTGGCCTCAAGCCAGGCGGCAGCGCTCTTCAAGACGGCTTCCTTGGTTTCATCGATCTTGATATCGATCGCTTTCGGTTCAGGCAACGCGGCACGCGGCTGGATGTTGAGTTCGGCGCGCATCTGCTTGATCAGGTCGATCGCCGGCTTCATCGCTTCCTGGCCTTTGATGATCGCGTCCAGCACATCGGCTTCGGCGGCCTCAGACGCGGCCGCTTCGAGCATGATGACGCGCTCCGACGTTCCGGCAACGATGATGTCGAGGTCGCTGTCGACGCGTTCGGCGTAGGTCGGGTTGAACTGGACCTGTCCGTTCGTACGGCCGACGCGGATGCCGCCGATCGGGCCGTTCCATTCGACCCCCGAAATCGATAGGGCGGCTGAAGCCGCGACCAGGCTGACGATGTCATAATCGTTTTCTTGGTCGACGGAAAGGACGGTGATGACGACCTGGACGTCGCAGCGCTCTTCCTGGTTGAAGAGCGGGCGGATCGAACGGTCGATCATGCGGCCGGTCAGGACGGCTTCGTCCGACGGACGGCCTTCACGCTTGATCCAGCGCGAGCCTTTGATGATGCCGGCGGCGTAGAGGCGCTCTTCGAAATCGACCATCAACGGGAAGAAATCGATGCCGTCGCGCTTGTCTTTCGACTGCACGACCGTCGCGAGGACGACCGTATCGCCGTACTGCACGATGACAGCAGCGTCGGCCTGGCGGGCGAGCTTGCCGGTCTTGAACGTAAGCGGCCGGCCGAGCCAGTCGCAGGAGAACGTTTTTTCTTGGGACATAGAATATGTTATTCCTGTCCGACAAACTGGAGAACTATGGGTAACCCACAGTGCTGTGTGTTTGGCGGACAGAAAAAAATTAATTAATTGTAAATTATACTGTCATTCCAGCGTAAGCTGGGACCCAGGGCTAATAGCTTTGTACTTTTATTAATCGGTTACTGAATCTTAAAAGCACAAACTGACCAACCCTGGGTTCCAGCTCGCGCCCGCCGTTGGCGGGCTTGGCTGGAATGACACGCGTGTATTATCTTCCGATCAGGTACTTGCGGTTCTCGCTCAGGTTCGTGAAATCGTCCGCTTCTTCGATGAGCCGGCTCGAGGTCGTCTGGCGGAAACCCATGACTTCGACGAGGCAGCCTTTCGTGTTCTGCAAGTAAGCGAGCAACGGCAAGTAATCGCCGTCGCCGGTAACGAGAATGATGACATCGAGCTTGTCGCCGAGCTTGATCGCGTCGACGGTGATGCCGACATCCCAGTCGCCTTTCTTCGCGCCGCCGGTAAAGACTTGCAAGTCCTTGATGACGACTTCGAATCCCTGCTGGCTGAGCGCTTCGAAGAAATTGGCTTCATCTTCGTTCTCAGCCCGGATGACGTACGCCGTCGCGCGGATCAGCTTGCGTCCGGCCACCGCGTCCTTCAGGACTTCCTTGAAGTTGACCCGGCGCTTATACAGGTTCTTGGCTGAATGGTACATGTTCGAGACGTCGACGAGGACGCCTACTCTTTGGTCTTTGTGTTTCATCATATACGAACGAAAAGCGGGACGAGCCCGCTTTCCGGTTATTGGTTACTCTTTAGTTTCAGTCTCTTCTTCTTCAACCTCCGCGCCGGCCATCTCTTCTTCTTCGAGGCGGCGGCGTTCTTCTTCGTCTTCGATCATTTTCTTGGCGATCTTGAGCTTGAGCTTGCCGGCCAATTCGATGAAGGCTTTCTCATCCTCGCGCTGGAGGTACTTGAGCAGGCGGCGGCGTTCGCCGACCTTGCGCAAGAGACCGCGGCGGGAAGAGTAGTCCTGCTTGTGCATCTTGAGATGCTCCGTCAGCTGGGTGATCTCTTCGGAGAGGATCGCGATCTGCACCTGGGGCGAGCCGGTGTCGGTCTCATGGACCTTGAACCGGTTAATCACCCGTTGCTTAGTCTTCTTGTCTAACATAGCGTTCTTTCGCCGCATCCGAGAAGCGTCCGACAAAGGCGTTACCAAGATGCGGTACCTTAATAATAAGTGCTGATATAGTACTATAAATTGATAAAAAAATCAAGACGTCGTACAATATGCGACATGACTACCCCGACCCCGAAAAAACTGAACGCCCTTGACCGGGCAATCACCGACTTTCTCGAATATCTCGAGATCGACCGGGGGCTCGCTGTCCTGACGCTCAGGAACTACGGCTTCTTCCTGCGCCGGTTCGCCGACTTCGCCCGCGAGCGCGGCGTCACGCGGCCGGAAGCGATCTCGAAGATCATCGTCCACCAGTTCCGCCTGCACTTGAACCGCCTGCCGGCCCGGACGCAGGAAAACATAAAGAAGAACACCCAGAACTATCATCTGATCGCCCTGCGGACCTTCCTTAAGTATCTCGTCAAGAACGACGTCAAGACGCTCGAGCCGGAAAAGATCGAATTATCGAAGCAGCAGCCGCGCCAGGTCGACTTCCTCGAAGGCGCCGACCTCGACCGCATCTTAGAAGCCCCGCTCAAGGAAGGGGGCGAGGAATCGATCCAGAAAATCCGCGACAAAGCCATGCTCGAAACCTTGTTCTCGACCGGCCTGCGCGTCAGCGAACTGTCGAAGCTCAAGGTCGACGATATCAACCTCGCCAAACCGGAATTCACGGTCCGCGGCAAAGGCTCGAAACTCCGGCTCGTCTTCCTTTCCGAGAACGCGCGCCATTGGCTGAAGAAATACCTGAGCGAGCGCAGCGATCCGAATCCGTATGTCTTTATCAGCCATGGCAAGATCAACAAGACCGAGGGCGAACAGCCGCTGACGCCGAGATCGATCGAGCGCCTTGTCGCCCGCTACGCCCGCCTCGCCGGCATCATGAAGAAAGTGACGCCGCATACGATGCGCCATAGCTACGCGACCGACCTGCTCATGAACGGCGCCGATATCAGGAGCGTCCAATCGATGCTCGGACATGCCTCGATCACGACGACCCAGGTCTATACCCATATCACCGACCAGCAGCTGCGCGACGTCTATAAGGCGTTTCACGGGAAAAAGAGGCGGCAATAAGATTGACAAGCCAACGGTTTATTGTTATTTTGACACACGTCCGAGGTAGCGATACGTCCTCGTAGTTCAATGGATAGAACGGGAGACTTCTAATCTCTTAATGTAGGTTCGATTCCTACCGAGGACACATGGGCAATTTCAAATAATAAATTTCAAATTTCAAGATAATGTATTAATTTTGAATTAGTGCATTAAAAATTGTTTTGAAATTTAGAATTCGAAATTCAGCATTGCCCAGCATGGTGGCTATAGTTTAATGGTAGAACAGCGGGTTGTGGTCCCGTTAGCGAGGGTTCGATTCCCTCTAGTCACCCAAATGAAAAT